>DASZMG010000160.1:0-28729 GCA_035551975.1 Candidatus Acidiferrales bacterium
GAGAAAATCCTGCTTGGTGCAGACGTCCTGCGCGCTGAGTTCGTTGGCGATCTCGTACATCGTCCAACCTTCGGGTACGGTGATGATGTGAACGAAAATCTGCCCATGAGCAATTTTCCAGAAAACGTCGCGCGAGTCGACCTGATGGTCGAATAAATATTCGCCCGCCTGCAGAGGCCTGCGGAAATGCCAGTCACTAAAAAGAGCAAAGGCCAGACGATTGCGGATCACATCTTCCTTGCGGAGTATGCCGGCAATACCCCAGCGTGAAGTGCCGCGAGGAATATCCACGAAGACCTTCGCGGGACGATGGCCGCGATACGGCTTGGTGAGCTGAGAATTCAACCAGCCGGCGCCGGCTCCTAAAGCGGCAATAAACAGGAGCGCCAACAGGCCCAACCGGCGCATGATCAACCGGCCTCGCCCAGCGGAGACGTAGCGGGTTGCGTGCTGCTGCGATGCAGATAATCGCGGAGGATAATGGCGGCGGCGATATCGTCCAGAGAAGCGCCGAGGGGGCGCACGGAAGAATTTGCCGAGTTTTGCATTTGCGAGGCATCCCAACTCGTCAAGCGCTCATCCACCAGTTCTACAGCAATGCCGAGATGCTTGCGAAGGCGCTCGGCAAAACGCGCGGTTTCGTGGGCCATTTCCGATTCGGCGCCGGCGAGCAAGAGCGGGTGTCCCACGATGATTTGACGCACCTCATGTTCGCGGCAGAGTCCGCGAAGACGGCGCAGATCATTTTGCCGGTTTGAACGTAAAAGAATCATTAAAGGCCGGGCGGTAAGGCGGAGTTCGTCGGAAAGAGCCAGACCGACGCGTTTTCTACCATAGTCGATGGCAAGAATGCGCCCCGGAATTGTCACAGGTGGAAGCGGTGGACTGGCCAAAGCTTGAGCAAGCCTCATCTTTCCCCATTATACGCGACGCTTCAATGAGAAACGAATCGGCGCAACCGCGAGCTTTCTACTAAACAATTGAAAACAATTTTAAGAAAAAAGTGGAGTGGCTACTATTACTGCTATTACCAAGGCGAGATTGCGGAAGCGTTTCAGGAAATTGAATGGTTTCAACGAGGCCGCTAAAAAAACACGGCAGAAAATTCCTGGTGAAGGAATTTTCTACCATCCGTACATTGAACCGTGTACTATCGCGACGAGTTATCCGTCTCAAATTGAGTCAGTTGAAATTCCAACAAACTTTGGCAACCCAACTGCGACGCGCATTCCACGTCAGGTCCAGGAGTTACAGTAGTCACGGTAGTTTCGGCCCTGTTCGCGATCGAAGCCTACGATCTCCACTGGGCCAGCATTTCTTGCATGGGAAGTCGCAAGACGCTTAAAGCATTTCCGGCAGTCGCAAAACCAAGAATTAATTTGCCGAAATAAGTTCTGGCAAAAGGGGAAGGCCTATTGTGAAAAAAGTGCGTGCCATGCAAAACACCACCGACCAGAAAACGAAAATGGGAGCGGACCTCTCGACCTTCGTATTTTGCGAGAAGACGACCGGGGTCACACAGTTTCGCGCCGAATCGGATGCCGACCACGACATCACCGTCGAGCGCGTTGCCGGCCTGTTGGCAATGCAGTGCCTCGTGCGAGGACACGATCCCGACGATTTCGTGGTGTTGGTGCCGGCGGAGAAGGATATGGTAGGGCGATTCCTGTCTCGAGCGAAGGAACTGTTGGAGCAAGGGCGAGCCGCTTCAAGGCCTGCGTCATTGAGCCCCCGGCAGACGGAAATCTTGCTTTCCGTAATCCGCAATCGTGCGAACAAGGAAATCGCTTCGCGACTAAACATCACGGTGCGGACGGTGAAATTCCACATCTCATCGCTGCTGAATAAATTCGGAGTCGACAACCGCACGGATTTGGCCCGTCGTGCGGCCGCTCTGGTGAAGCCTGGAGTCGAGGACAGCGAAGGATTGGCTTTCGTTATGCCGAATCGGGAATCAGAGTCCTGCAACCCGCGGCCGATTGCGCTCGATCACGCGCCTGCTGTGGCGATGAAGGCGCGCGCGGTTCGTTTTGCGGGAAGGCAATTGTCCGCTTAACCGGCTTTTCTGCATGGTTGCCGTTCCCGCCCTACCCGGGTCCCCAGCCCAACTTCAACTTCGGTCCTCTGGTACTGTGAGTCCTGAGAAGAACTTTCCCGATTCAGGATTTACTGCAGCTAACTAAATTTTAGTTTTTTGACGTCGACGGAAGGCGCAGGAAGCTTCAGGTCCATCTTTTCCATGGTTTCGGCAATGATGTGCGACACAGCCAAATTTCTAAACCACTTTTTGTTGGAAGGAATGATGAACCAGGGCGCCGCTTCGGTGCTGCACTTGGTTAAGGCATCTTCATAGGCAGCGGTGTAGTCATTCCAGAATCTGCGCTCGTTGAAGTCCGCTTCGGAAATCTTCCAGTGCTTGTCGGGATCGTCGATACGCTCCATGAGGCGCTTTTTCTGTTCGCCCTTGCTGATGTGGAGAAAAAACTTCAGGATTTTCACATTGTTCTGGGCGAGAAACTCTTCGAAATTGTTGATCTGATCGTACCGTTTCGACCACTGGGATTTCGGGACGATGTTGTGGACGCGGACCACGAGAACATCCTCATAGTGTGAACGGTTGAAGATGCCGATGTAGCCATAGCCCGGAACGGCATTGTGAATGCGCCAAAGGAAATCGTGATCGGTTTCTTCGCCCGCGGGCACCTTGAAGGAGGTGACCTTGCAGCCTTGGGGATTGATGCCGGACATGACATGGCGGATCGTGCCGTCTTTACCGCCTGTATCGAGGCCCTGCAGAACGATGAGGATGGCACGCTTTCTCTCGGCGTAGAGCACATACTGTAGCGAGTCGAGCTTCTCCAGTGCTTTCTCGATGCTCGATTTCATCTGGTGGTCTTTCTCCCAGCCGAGCGTGTCGTCGGCGTCGTAGTGCGACAGCTTCACGTTTTTTCCTGGCTTGAGCATCAACTGCTTGACGAATTCTTTGGCCATTGGGTCGGCCTCCTCTTCTTGTGATATTCACAGCTTCGCGGACATGCTCAAAATAATCGGCGCGTGCGAGAGCTTCGGGCGATTCGCAAGACGTAGCTTCGGCCACAGTCATGTGAAATTAATATTCGCCCGAAACGCTTCCGAAGTATCATGATTTGTTGGAGCAAGTTGTTGTATCCGGGCGTGTTGCCATGGCCACCATCCCATCCGAAATCGTGACCGCCAGCGGGCCGGCGAATGAGGGCATTCCTGCGCCCAAGCGGGACTATCCCGGGGCATTGGTGGTGGTGGAAGGGATTGACGGGTCCGGCAAGAGCACGCAGCTTTATTTGTTGAAGCGGTGGCTCGAGATCGGCGGCTACCGGATTCATTTCACCGAGTGGAATTCGTCGCCCCTGGTCAAATCCGCAACACGACGAGGAAAGCAGCGACGGCTGCTCACGCCGACGACATTTTCGATGTTGCACGCGGCTGATTTTGCGGACCGCTGCGAGCGGCAAATTCTCCCGTTGCTGCAGGGCGGCTACCTGGTACTGGCGGACCGCTACGTCTACACCGCTTTCGCGCGAGACGCTGCGCGCGGGTGTTCTCCGCACTGGCTGCGCAATCTATATAGTTTTGCTCCGATCCCAGACATCACCTTCTATTTCCGAGCGCCGCTGGATGTGGCGGTGAACCGCATCGTGGCCGGGCGGCCGAAGCTGAAGTATTACGAAGCGGGCATGGACCTGGGGATTTCGCTCGATCGCGCCGAAAGCTTCCGCATTTTTCAGGAACGCATCCTGAACAATTACGACCAGATGGTGCATACCGATCACTTTGTGTTGATGGACGGGACCATGCGGGTAAATCGGCTGCAAAAGCAGATGCGGCAGATCGTGACTGAGAAGGTGGACCTGGAGCCGTTCGCCCCCAAGAAAGCCGGGAAAAAGAAGTGAAGCGCGCGAAGAAAGTAGCGGAATCTACGGCGCCGTCCAATGGCGGCCCGGAGAAACGCGCGAAAAATGGCGCGGGCCCGAGAAACGGCTCGAGCAAGAAGAGCGGCGTAAGCGGAAACGGCCGAACGGAATCGCTTCCGCGCTTTTACGGCACGCCGCTGCCGGGAGTAAAGCCGGAGGAACTCAGCGGCAGCCTGATCGTGGTCGAAGGCACAGACGGTTCGGGGCGGTCGACGCAGATCTCGCTGCTGACGGAATGGCTCGAATCCGAAGGCTTTGCCGTCGAAACCATGGGGCTGCGGCGGTCATTCCTGGTGGGCGAAGACATTGACGCGCTCTTGGCCGAGAATTCCGTGACGCGCATGACCCTGGCGTTGATGTACGGAACGGATTTTTTCGACCAGCTCGAACGCCGCATTTTACCGGCGCTGCGATCGGGCCTGATCGTGCTGGCGGACCGCTACATTTTCACGCTGATTGCACGCGCGGCCGTGCGCGGAATCGGGCGGGATTATCTCCACGGAATTTACGAGATTGCGCTGCGTCCGGACCTGACCTTCTGGCTGAATGTGCGGCCAGAGGTGGCTTTCGACCGGGAATTCAAGAAATCGCAGATTATCAGCTACTGGGAATCGGGACGGGACATGTCGCTCTCGAACGACCTGTTCCAATCATTCATTCGCTACCAGTCGATGATCAAAAGGGAATTCGAGTATTTGTCCAAGCGGCATAGCTTCATTGAATTAGACGGTGAGGGAAGCGTTTCCGAAGTGAACCGGGAGCTTCGCCAGCGCATCGCGTCGCATCTCGGAATTCGCCGGACGCAATACAAGCCCTCACACGCCTTGGCTCACCTCTGGCGTTGAATTGGCCGCCCCGGTTCAACTCGCATCCATTGACGCTGGGTCGAACGCGATAAGGTTGGCCGTAGCGCGGGCCACATCTCCCCAAAACGTAGAAATCCTGGAAAACGAGCGAGCCGCCGTGCGGCTGGGCCACAATGCTTTCACGCGCCGGATGCTGGACGACAAAACGATTGCGCGGGCAGTGCGCGCCTTCCGCGAATTTCGCGAACTAATGGATAAAAATCAGGTCACCGCGTACCGGGCGGTGGCGACGGCCGCGGCGCGCGAAGCGCGGAATTCGCGCCGGCTGATCGAGCGCATCCAGCGAAAAGCAGGCATTGAGCTGGAGGTGATCGGAAGCGATGAGGAAGCCCGGCTGGTCTGCGCGGCGGTACGCTGGGCGCTGGGCGACCGCATCCGGCCGCGAGTGATTTTCGATCTTGGCGGCGGGAGCCTGGAGATCAATTTTTTCCAGCGCGGAGTGCTGGAGCGCCGCGTAGGGTTACCGCTGGGCACCATCCGCTTGATGGAGACCTACGGGATCGCCGGAGCCATCGGCGAGGATCATGTAAGGCGGCTGCGCCATCACGTGGTATCGCTGCTGGAAGCGTCAATACCGCTGCGGCCCAATCTTTCGCGGGCAGTGGGCGTGGCCTGCGGAGGAAACGCGGAAGCCCTGGTTCGGCTGGCGCCTGGGCCGCTAGTGGGCAAATCGCCGACCATCAATGTGAGATTGCTGCGAGACCAGACCTGGCGGGTGCTGCGGCTGGATGTGCCGGGCCGCATGCGTGTGTTTCGCGTGCGAAAGGATCGCGCGGAGGTGATGGGCATCGCGGCCATCATTATTACCACCGTGGCGAAATGGCTGGGCCTGCGCTCTCTGCTGGTGCCCGGGGTTGGGGTGCGCGAGGGTGTGCTGCTTGACTTGGTAGCCGCTCAATATTCTGTCGAGTTGGGATCGGACGAAGAGCAGGGGCGCGCGGCGGAAGTTTTGGATGGCGTGCGGTGGTTTGCGCGGAAATACAGCTATAACGCGGAACACGCCGGCCAAATCGCCAAAATGTCGCTGTCTCTTTTCGATCAGCTGCGCCCCCTGCATGAGATGGGTTCGGAAATGCGGGTGATCCTGGAAGCAGGCGCGCTGCTGCACGACGTGGGACATTTCGTAAACCGCAAGGCCCATAACCGGCACGGCGAATACCTGATCCGGAACAGCGACATTCCGGGACTCAAGGGCTGGCGCTGCGACATGGTGGCGGCACTGGTGAGGTATCACAACACCAAGTCGGAGCCGCAGTTGAGCCACACGTCGTATGCCGCGCTCGACAGCGAAAGGCGCAGGCAGGTGCGGATACTTGCCGGACTGTTGCGAATCGCGGAGAAGCTCGAGTCCGAACACGCGCAGCGAGTAACCAGCGTAGACGTGGATATCGCCGGACATCGCGCTATTTTCCTGGTGCGCGCTTTCGAGGGCACGCGCTTGGACATCGCCGGTCTGGAGCGAAAAGCGGAGCTGTTCGAGCGCGAGTTTCACCTTAGAGCCGAATTCCGTCGCGCACAAAACGGCGTCAAGGTCGCCTGAACCCGGGCTGGGAAAGTTGCGGAGAAAGGTAGCATAGGAAATGATTCTTTACGTGGTGAGGCATGGAATTGCGGTGGACCGAACTGATCCGAAGTCGCCGCCGGAAGCGGAACGCCCGCTGACGGCAAAAGGCGTGCAGAAAACTCGCTCGGCCGCGCTCGGCTTCGCGGCGCTGGGCGCCAAGCCGGAGGTGCTGGTGACCAGTCCCTTCCTGCGCGCGGCACAAACTGCGGAAATTTTCGCCGAGGCGCTGGGGTTTTCTCCCGACAAGATTCGCGTGAGTGACACGCTGAAGCCTTCGGCGAATCCGGCGGATACCATGAAGGAACTTTCGCAAATGAAAGCGAAGGAGCTGGCCTGTTTCGGGCACGCGCCGCATATGGACCTGCTCATTGCCTATCTTGCGGGCGCCAGGGGACCATTCACCGAACTGAAGAAAGCGGGAGTGGCGTGTTACGAGCACGGCAGCGGGCACGGTAAATGGATGCTGAAATGGATTCTTTCGCCGAAAATGCTTCGCGAACTGGGAGAGTAGGCGTCGGTATCAGTTAAAAGGCGATCGATTAAGATCAATCACGCGGTGCGGCGCTGCGGCAGTGGGGCCGGGAGCAGCACGCGCCCGGTGTTGAATCCCTGGCGCCAGATTTCCCACGGTGAATTCGCGGCCAAGCTTCTCTGCTGAAATTCCTTCAATCGCTGTTTGCGCTCGCGGTCGATATTGGCCACCCATTCAGAGACTTTGGCCGTATCGAGATTCTTTCTCTGCGCGCGGAGCAAGGCCCGCAGCATGTCCAGATCGTGGATTTCGCCGAGCAGATCCTGAAATTGCTTGAGGTCCCGTTCCCACTGGGCGTAGCGCTGCGGCAGGAAATTTTCCACTACGTAGCGGAAATGCTTAATGCCAATGCGCGCGTGATGCCAGGCTAGCGTGCTCCGCCGCCGGCGCGCCTGCTGGTAGAGTTCGAACGCCTGGGCCAATCGCGCGGAAGCAATCCGCTGAAACACGACGCTTTCGAGCGGGAAGAAGGCCGCTTTCGGCTCGAGCTTGCGGCGCAGTTTGCGCCAGTGCTTGCGATCGAAGTTCTGAAGAGCTTTGTGAGCCACCTTGCGCTGCTTTTTCTCCCGCAGAGAAAGGGCCAGCAGAAGGTGTGAACGGACTGGGTCGTTGGGGGCACCCAGCTTGCGTACCCGGATGCGAGCGACTTGCGTATCGCGCAGCGCGCCCAGCGCATGGAATAAATCACGGCTGGACTTCTTGACCTTGCGCCATTCCGGCGCGGGATTTACTTCGCTGAGCGCCTCGGCCATGGTGCGGCTGCGTCGAAAAGCGACGCGCAGGGCATGAATATCCCCCGGCTTCCAGCGCGGCTCGATTTTTTGTGTACGATCGAGCGCGCGCTCCATCCACACATCCAAGCCGATGGATTTACTGGCAGTTTTACGAGGAGGCACTACGAACGATAACGACACGAAATCCACCGTCCCAAGCTCAGCTGGAAATTTTATGGTAACGCGCAGGCGAGGTTTTTGCCAATGCGAGGGCTGTTGAAAACTCAACGGGCTCGCTGCTTTACGTGCGATAAGCCGACCACAGGCACGTTCAACGATCATAAGTGCGCTCGTAGCCCACGATCAAAACGATCATAACCGAGTGAAGGGTCATGGTCAGGACGGCCATATCCGCAATGAGAGGGACTGTTAGGAAACGAATGAGCAGCCGAGGCGGACATGGCCGTCGGCGAGTTGATGCGCGTAGGTCTTGCGCAGGATCACGCGCACCGGCGGCAAAATTGGAACGTGCAGCACGGCGTTGAACTGATCGGGGACTTCTTCCGGCTTTTCGAGAAGCAGGGCCACGCCGCCATAGCTCAAGTCGATGACGCGGGCGGTGCGCTGATTGAGTTCGGTGAGGACAGCATGCGCTTTGGTGCCCACCAGCGAAACGCGTTCCCATTTGCGCTGATCGCGATGATGCTCGGGGCTTGGCGCGGCTGCCGTTGCTGCGGCCGAGGATGCCGGTGATGCGGAAACGGGTTTAGGTGTCTTTGGGGCAGCGGCCGCGGGAGAAGCCGACGGCTGCGACGGAGCTTCGCGTGCGACATGTGATTCGATCGGGACAACATTGGGCACAACATTGGGCACGACGTTCGGAACAGCACGCGCGGAAGCCGCTTGCGCGGCGTGCCCGGCATGTTTCAACTCATAGAGTCTCTTATCGGCAAGTCCCATCAACTCGCTTTTGCTTTCACCATCGGTGGGATAAACAGCTACGCCATAATCAAGCGTGGCATGGACTCCCATTTTCAGCGGCGTGATTTCGGATTCGAACTGAGTGCGCACGCGACGACAGAGCGTGTTGGCCTGCTCGGGCTCTGTTTGCGGCAAGAGAAACGCAAACTCATCGCCACCGATGCGAAAGGCAAAATCGGAAGCGCGCAAAGTGCGGCGCAGCGTGCTGGCCGCGAGCTGCAATACCTGGTCGCCCTGCAGATGGCCAAAGCGATCATTGATGTCCTTAAGCTTGTGGAGGTCGAGAATAACGATGGCCAGATTCTGGCCGTAGCGCTTGGCGCGGTTGAGTTCTTTTTCGCAGTACTCGTCAAAAAGTCGGCGATTGTAAAGGCCGGTGAGCGCGTCGGTGGCGGCGTTTATTTGCAGCTTCTTGAATTCGTCGTACTCCATGAGGATGGGGACGCGCAGGAAATTCATGGAGGCGAGCACATCGACCATTGCTGTCTTCAACGAGACGCGCCTGCCCAGCGTGTCGCCGAGCTCGCGGCGCCTCAGCAGGATCAGCTCCCAGTATTCGTTGCTTTTCGATTCGGAAAGTTCGATGGTCGCGGTGGTTCGAAAGAATTGGCGAAGAAATTGTCCGCGGACGGACTCTTCCAGTCCTTGGAGGGTCTCGACCAACAGGTCGAGAAAGGAATCTTCGGCCGAAGGCTGCGGCCGAGCACTATCACCGGGCTGGGCAATCAAGTTTTCTGTCCCAAACAGTCGAAGTGTCCCGGATCTGATTCGACAGGGGCACACACGGGGCAATCAGTCATTAGCACGGGACTATCCAATCCTCGGAACAGACACCCACAGCCGAAAATGTGTAACTTGCTGGCAGACAGCCGATTAGGAGCGCCAAAAATGGAATCAATGCGGGAGAAATCGCGCCATTTCAGGAATCATGAAAACGGATTCCACTTTATACCCACGGTACGGCGGATTCCAAGATGCGAAACTGTGGAAAACGATTATTTATCTGAGGGAATCCCTGTTTGGGGAGAACGAGCTATCCGAGGAGGGCGACTATCCCAACGGTGTAAGAAACTCGACCCCGATCCATTGCGCGTCACCACTTTCCTGGCGGCGAGTTACCTTAGCCTGGATGGGCTGCATAGCCGCAGGAACAAGCGCGCTGGTTGTAATCGACGGAACGGGAATCGTCAAGGTGACTGTGTGGCCGAGACGGATGGATAGCGGGCACACAATGAAAGCGCCTATGGAACTGATATCAATAGTCTTAGCCAGTTCCATGGGCTGATCGTCCCGTGACTCACGCTGGCGCACGAACAGGGGTATTTGAAGTTCTATGCGCTTGGCGCGCCGGCGGTCCGTATCGAACTCCGTGTTTGATATCACTTGAAGCGAAATATTTTCCTTAGACATTTCCTGCCCTAGTTTTAGTACGTGTGTACCGTAGCAATTTCGTTGCAAGACTGCGATGGACCGCGAATTCGGTACAAGTCCTCTGAATGCAGCATTATGGTTGGCTCTCAGATCGGACAAGTTGCGAATAGTACTGTCATTCCGCGGGAATTGAGTGCAAGGGACTTCCACTTAAGGTGAGAGTAGAACTTATTTACCATTGACACCATTTGACTGCATTTGCGAGCATGCCTTATTCCGAAGGCGCATTTCCTAAGGGAAGTATGCATCCTTTGCACCAGGGTTGGGTTTAGTTCTATTCAGGGAGGGGCGTTGTCCAGAAGTACCACAGTGGAGCCGTCGTCTAGCGGCCAACAGGCTTTCCAGCTACTTGCAAGTTTGCTGGATACATTAGATCGGCCGTTAATTGTGGCGGACAGACGAGGGCGAGTTCTCTTTACGAACCTGCACGCCCAGGATTTTCTCAAGACGATAGGTTTGACCTCTGCCGAGCCAAATCTTTTCCCGGAGATATTGCAAGCGGATCACAAGGACATTTTGGGGCAGCTCGAGGGCGGTGAGCAGGAAATTAGTCTTCCTATTGAGACGCCGATCGGCAAGAGCCGGGCACGTCTGCGCTGGCTGCCGGAACCTGACTGGCTGGTGGTATACATCGAGCCTCTGCCGTCCGGAGCACTTTCGGATGAATCGGAGATGCGGCAGACCGTGCAGGACCTGATGCAGGAGCGGGAAATAACCTACCGGAACCTTCTTGCCGCCTACCTGCGGCTGCAGGAAGTGAACCGGCAGAAGACGGTGTTTTTGGCGTCCGCCGCGCACGAATTGAAAACCCCGCTGGCGGTGATGAAGGGCTACTACGACCTTCTGCTTTCGGGATCGCTCGGGAGGATGGAAGAGCGGCAGCGCGAGATTCTGCAGGAGTCGAAAGAAAGCTGCGACCGGCTGGTGCGGCTGGTTTCCATGTTCCTGAATTACTCCGCGCTCGAGAGCGGCAAGCTGGTG
Source organism: Candidatus Acidiferrales bacterium (assembly GCA_035551975.1). Classification (GTDB taxonomy): domain Bacteria; phylum Acidobacteriota; class Terriglobia; order Acidiferrales; family UBA7541; genus Palsa-295. Next base: position 11,019 of record DASZMG010000160.1, read on the forward strand.
CTGCAACTTCGCGAAAACGATATCAGGGATTGCATCAACGATCTCACCTGCCGCTGGCAGGACCCGTTCAAGCGCGCGAATGTGAAGTTGGATGTGCGCGTACAGCCGGATTTGGCGCCCTTCCGGTTCGACTATCAAAAAGTGCAACAGTGCATGGCCAACCTACTGGACAATGCGTTGAAGCACACGGCGGCAGGCGGCACGGCGACGCTCTCGGCGAGCGCGCACTTCTGGGAGCGCCGCACCACGCAGGCTCCCGCAGGAAAAGAGCGCCGTCGCGAAAGCAAACCGGTGGTCAATGCGGTGCTGGTTTCCATCTCGGATAACGGCAGCGGAATCGCAGCCGAATTTCATCAGGAAATTTTCGAAGAGTTCGTGCGCGTAGACCCATCATCTTCAGGAATGGGGCTGGGACTGGCCATCACTAAACGCCTGATCCAGGCTCACCGGGGGAAGATCTGGGTGGATAGCGAACTCGGGCGGGGAAGTTCGTTTTCCTTCCTGCTGCCCAGGAATGCGGAATAGGCTCAAAGATCGTTCGTTTGAGACAGGACAAGAGAATGGCTCCTAAAGACAAGATTTTAGTGGTGGACGACGAACCCAGCATTCGCAAGTATCTTCAGACCTTGCTGGAAGTCGACGGCTTCGAAGTGGAGACGGTGGCCAGCGGCAAGGAAGCCCTCGATCTGATCGGCAAGGGTGAGCGGCCCGAGTTCATCATTCTGGACGTGCTTATGCCGGAGATGAACGGGCTCGAGACGCTGCAGCAGCTGATGCAGATGGATCGCAGCCTGAACGTGATCATGCTTTCCTGCTCGAACGAGGTGACCACGGTGGTCGAGGCCATTCGCCTCGGCGCGCTGGACTACTTGACCAAGCCTTTTGAGAAGCCCGAACTGGAAGCGGCGTTTCTGAAGTGCCGGCAAAAACAGCAACTTCGATCTGAAAACCAGGCGTTGCGCGAGTATTGCGAAGCGCTCACCGAGGACATTTCCTTCCTGGCGGCCAGCCCGCAGATGCTGAAGATCCGGCAGCAGATTTTGCAGATTGCGCCGGTGGACGTTCCGGTATTCGTCAGCGGAGAAAGCGGTGTGGGAAAAGAGGTGGTGGCGCGCATGATTCATCTGCGTTCCACGCGGCGCCAGCAAGCATTTGTCAAGGTGAACTGCGCGGCACTGCCGGGCGAACTGCTGGAGTCGGAGTTGTTCGGCTACGACCAGGGCGCGTTTACCGGTGCGGTGCGGTCCAAGCCCGGGAAATTCGAGCTGGCCAACAAGGGAACGATCTTTCTCGACGAAATTGCCGAGATGAGCCCACACCTGCAGGCCAAGCTGCTGCACGTGCTGCAGGACGGGCAATACTCGCGGTTGGGCGCGCGGTCGGTGGTAAACGTGGATGTGCGCGTGCTGGCGGCGACCAACATGGACGTGAAAGAGGCCATGAAGACCGGACGCTTCCGCGAAGACCTCTACTACAGGCTGAACGTGCTTTCGATTCACATTCCGCCGCTGCGCGAGCGCACTACGGAAATCCCATTGCTGTTCCGTCATTTCCTGGTGAAGTACAGCGAGAAATACCAGAAGGTGGCGCCCGATCCGTCAAAGCACCTGCTGGACGCGGCGCTGCGATATCCCTGGCCGGGAAACCTGCGCGAGCTCGAAAATTTCGTGAAGCGCTATGTAATTCTCGAAGACGACGAAGGCAGTTTCCGCGAGCTTCTGGAGATGACCGGGCAGCAGCAGCGCACCGCTCCGCGTGAAGAAGCCCCCGTTCCCAAGGAGCAGGGGTTGAAGGCTCTGGTGCGTGGCCTGAAGGACGAGGCCGAAATGGAAGCCATCGCCGATGCTCTGGAGAAAACAAACTGGTGCCGGAAAGATGCCGCCAAGCTGCTCGGGATCAGTTATAAAGCGCTGCTCTACAAAATGCGGCAATTCAATTTGGATTCTGGACGAGGCTCGCGCTCGAAAGCTGCAAAGCCGGTAGTGGAGCCCGAGGTCCCGAAGACGGAAGATCCAGCGCACGCGTTGCGCAGTTCATAATGTTCGTTTTTGCTCGATAACTGTGCTGAGTCGAAACAATATCAAAAATGCGTGCCGCTTCCCGTTACGTCTAGTCCTAGACACCTGTTTGGTCTTTCGTGCACAACTAGGGCACATTCCACCAAATATTACTATCCAAACTTTGTGTTCATACGCTAGTATGCGACTCCGAAGTGGGCGCGCCATCTTTATTTGGATGGTTCGCTGCTTGCGGAGCACCCTGGCCGTCGACGAAACTCTGAGGTTTGTTCCGAAGAAAATGTTCAACCTGTGGATTGCCTGGTGAAGGCGTAGGAGTCGGTGCGTTGGCAGAAGGTTTTTGCGACACGATTGTTAAAATTATCTTGGGGCGTTCAGTGGGCCCAAGCTTACTCCTGGAGGACCAGTGGGGATGACGGAACGTCGCATGGCGCGGCGGTATGACCTGTCGCTGCCAGTTTCTGTTCGCCTGCCAATCAATCGAGAGCCTGGATCGCATAACGGCCAGACTCGAGACATCTCGACGCGCGGCGTCTACTTCACCATGCAAAAAGATCTGGCGCCGGGGACCGAGGTGGATTTCACACTAACTCTGCCCGCCGAAATTACGCGTGGCACTGAAGTATTCGTGCGGGCACATGGGCGCGTGGTCCGCGTGGACAAGCGGCACGACGATCAGCTTCCCGATGTCGGCGTAGCCGCTATCATCGAGCGCTACGATATTATTCGCGGCGAAGCTACCCGCATCTAGCACGGCAACTCTGGTTCGGCGCTGTCGGGCGCTCCGCGAACTTGTTGCTGTAATTCTCGCCTAAGTTTCCCATTTCAATTTCAGCACCTTCTTTTGTCGAGCGTTCCAGTCATTGCCTTTTTTCCCAGAGTTGCATGCTGGTCGAGTCAGCGCGCTCACGGAAGAATCAACGCGAAGGGAGCGTGCAGGTGACGTTTTCAGACCGTTCGCCCCTCTAAAGCGGAAACAGTATTCCCGAAAGTTCCAACAATTTTCTAGCCGACGCGGGCGGGGCGATGGATCAACGAAGCATTCAAGTGACTGGTGCTGTGGAAAAGCTGTGTCATTCGGTGACACTGAACTAGAAATACAGGGGTTAGAGCCGGGGATGTGGATGCTACAGAATTTTGGCGGATGAGATGCAAAGGGACTGTTGAACGAAAAAAAGGTACGATCGAGAACTTATGGCTTCGGCCACAAAATTAAAAGCTGAGGTTCCGGTGCGGGCAGTCGATTTGCCGCCGGACCATATTTACTTTGGACCTTCGCAAGCGATGCAGGCGGTACGGCAGCGCGTGGAACGCGCTGCTGCGCTGAACGTTCCTATTCTGATATTGGGCGAGAGCGGCACGGGCAAAGAAGTGCTGGCGCGATTCGTTCACAATCGCTCGCCTTGGGCCGGCGGTCCTTTCATAAAAGTGAATTGCCCGGCCATTCCCGGGACACTGCTGGAAAGTGAACTTTTTGGCTTTGAAAAAGGCGCATTCACGGGCGCGACGGCAGCCAAGCCAGGCCGCATCGAGATGGCCGAAGGCGGAACGCTTTTCCTCGATGAAATCGCTGAACTGGACGCCAGCCTACAAGCCAAGCTGCTGCACGTTTTGCAGGATGGCCACTTTACGAGAATCGGAGACCACGAAGAGCGGCGCATGAACTCACGTGTTATTTGTGCAACGAACCGCGCCCTCCAGGAAGAGATCGAGAAAGGCGGCTTCCGCTCCGATCTTTTCTACCGTATCAATGTCATTAGCGTGACGCTGCCCTCACTGCGGGATCGGCGCGAGGACGTCCCCTATCTTGCCGAATATCTTCGAGTCGTCTTCAATCAGCGTTTCCAGCGCGAGGCCCCCAAAATCTCCAAAGAAACGCTGCATACGCTGCAACAGCGGGACTGGCCGGGCAACGTGCGCGAACTGGAAAATTGCATTGCAAGATATGTGGTGCTGGGATCGGAAGATGCCTTTTACGTGGAGCGCATCGAGAAGAAGCCTTACAGCTTCACGTACGAGGAGTCGCCCGACGGCAATATCCCGCTCAAGGCCATTGCGCAGCAGGTGACCCGGCGCATGGAACATGACGTCATTCTGAAAGTGCTGCAGGCCAATCACTGGAACCGGCGCAAGGCGGCCGAGCAGCTCAAGATCAGCTACCGTGCGCTGCTTTACAAGGTCCGGCAGGCAGGGTTGCCATCGAAACGGCCGCGTCGCCCTCCGGAAACTGAAACGGTGATCGCCGTGCCTTCTTCGCAGGCGGATTAAATTTTTTTTCAGAATCTTCGGCCTCTACTGGTGTAGGAAATCCCGGCAAATCTGTTGGATACCGTAGTACTAGTATCTGGTAAGCAATCCTCTGGTTGTTGCGACTTGCCGCCCGATTTCCTTTTCGTTAGCCTGAGTTTAATGCCAATGGCCAAAGTAGCAGAGAAACCGAGCACAGCAGCGGGCCTGAAAGTGTGTCTGCTTTCGCCGCATCCAATGGTTCTGGACGAGTTCAAGCGTTTGCTGGAAAACTCAGGATTTCAGATCTCCCCCAAGCAATTGGATTCCATGCTGGCACCCGATCTGCGGCATCTCGAAGTGCCGAAAGCCACCGTGTACGTCATCGATGCACATGCAGCACGGCAAGCCACCGGCGCGCTCCTGGGAAACATTCTCGAACGCAACGAAAACGCGCGGCTGATTGTCGTGGGCGACAAATTGAAAGAAGCGGATGCACATGCGCTGTTGCGGCAGGGCGTGAAGGGCATCCTTAGCTATGCTGAGGCGCGGGACCAACTGCCCCGAGCACTACCATTGGTAGCCGCAGGTGGATTCTGGGTGCCCCGCGAGGTCCTTTCGCGCTTCGTTGACTCAATACTGACGACCACCCAAGGCCGACGTTTGCGCGGAGACGCGCCGACCGAGCTCAGCCGTCGCGAACAAGAAGTGCTGAGTAGCCTGCTCGAAAACCTAGCTAATAAGGAAGTGGCCTCCCGCCTGAACATCTCCGAACGGACGGTGAAATTCCACGTCTCAAACCTTCTGGCAAAGTTTGGCGTGCGACGGCGAGCGGATTTGATTTTGCTCTGCTATCAACGTCGTAACCTAGCTTAAGTCGCTTCTATATCCACGCTCCCGCTGCTCCTACCGTTGCGCTTCATGTGCTCGCCGCTTTCACTGTTATAATTTGCCGCTGCGTTCAGTCTGGGAATCAAGGGCACAGAAACCTTCATAGCATGGCGAAATTTTTCCTCGAGAATTTTGGATGCCGCGCGACCGACGCTGACACTGCTGCGTTGCGCCACAGCTTGCTCGGCGAAGGTCTGCAGCCGTGCGCCGACGCCGCTGCGGCTGACATAGTGGTGCTCAACACCTGCACCGTGACGGCGGCAGCCGATTCGCAGGGTCGCGAAGCGATCCGCAAGATTCATCGTTCGAATTCGAGTGCGACCATCATCGTAACCGGCTGCTACGCTCAACGCGCGCCGGAAGAAATTGCCGCGCTGGAGGGTGTTACTTGGGTAGTAGGCAATGCCCGGCAGCATGAGATCCCGGGATTGGCACGTCGGCACAGTGCGGACGGTTTTGTGCCCCTGGCGGAACTGGAATCGGCTGGGATGTCGCTCGCACGCGGCCCTGCAAAAATCCTAACGGGAGACATTTTCGAGCAGAGCACGATCGACTTGGCTGGAGCGCCAACGGGTCACGACGGCGGGCATGTTGTGGGCAAACGAACGCGGCCGATCCTGAAGGTTCAGGACGGCTGCAACAACCGCTGCGCGTACTGCGTGATTCCATTCGTTCGTGGACGCAGCCGCAGTTTGCCTCCTGACGCCGTAGTTTCGGAAGCGCGGCGGTTGGCAGCGGGGGGAGCAAAAGAGATTGTACTCAGCGGGATCAACCTGGGAAGCTATGGGCGGGATTTGGCACCGCGAGCGGCGCTCGCCACAGTGGTGCGGCGAATCCTCGATGAAACGCCCGTTGAACATGTGCGCTTCAGTTCCATCGAGCCGCAGGATGTGACCGAGGATTTCGTGGGCATGGTGGCCGGTTCGGACCGGCTTGCGCCGCACTTTCATGTGCCGCTGCAATCTGGATCGGACCGCATCTTGCGGGCCATGCACCGATGGTATCGGGCCGAGTTGTATGCGCAGCGGATCGAGTTGATCCGGCGAAAGCTGCCTGCTGCGGCTATTGGCGCCGACGTGATCGTGGGATTTCCGGGTGAGACCCGGGAGGAGTTTGGCGAAACACTGCGATTTATCGAAGCGCTGCCGCTGACCTACCTGCACGTCTTTTCGTTTTCGGCGCGTCCGGGCACGAAGGCGGAATCGCTGGGCAACGCTGTGCCGCACGAAGCGATTCGCGAGCGGGCCCGTGAATTGCGGGCCTTGTCAGCGGCCAAAAGCGCCGCGTTCCGGCAATCACAGGCTGGAAAGCCCGTTCGCGCATTGACTCTTGCGCGGGGCGGAGAGAACTGGACCGAGGCGCTCACGCGGAATTATCTGAAGGTGCGGATCGCGGGCCGCATTGCGGCAAATAACTGGCGACGCTTGGTGTTGACTGGGAACCAGCACGAGCTATGCGCGGAGCAAAGAGACGCGATTCCCACTGAGTCAGTCCTCGAAGATGACTTGCGCCAGCGCCAGGTTGCCGCTGTGGGTGATTGAAAGCGAGATGTTTTTTACACCGAGGCGATTGGCGAATTCTCGCGCCACGCCCGCAAGATTCAGCGTGGGCTTGCCGCTGGCCGCGTTGGCTACTTCGATGTCGCGCCAGCGCACGCCGAGGCGCCAGCCGGTGCCCAGCGCTTTCATCCCGGCTTCCTTGGCGGCAAAGCGCGCAGCATAGCGCTCCGCCTTGTTTTTGTGGCGCTCGCAATACTGAACTTCGCGCGGAGTGTAGACGCGCTCGAGAAACGCCGCGCCGTGGCGCGCAAGGGCCGCTTCGATGCGGTCGATTTCCGAGATGTCGACTCCCATTCCGACGATCACGAGAGTTTTTCGCGGCTCCTTGGCGATTTTGGACGGGAACGCAAAGCGCGGCGTTCGGTGGGGCGTCGCGGCTCATGCGGATTATACCTACAATCTGAACGGGAGCAGGGAATTAGACTTGGCGAATCGGCAAAATAACGTGCGAGCTGCAGCATCAACAAAAACGGCGACCGCGAAGCCGGTGAACGCAGCTCGCCGCGCTGCGCAGTGGACCTTGCGCCGCGCCGGGAAGCTGCAAATTCTCGAAGCACCGCCGCTCGCGCGGCTCGACTGGCTCGTACACGGGTTCAGCACGAGGCTGGGCGGGACGAGCGAACTTGAAATTTCCGGCGGAGCTCGTGCCGCAAAAGCCTCGCCTCAGAACGTGCTGAATTTAGGGTTCACCGAGTGGGATGCGCGAGAACGGGTCAGCCACAACCGGCAGAAATTCTTTCTGGCGATTGGTGCGGGCAAAATGCGTCCGGTGCTGTTGAAGCAAATTCACTCGGATGTAGTCCATTGCGTGCATGCGCGCGAATCGAATGCCGGCCCGCTGCAGGGCGATGCGCTGATTACCGCAGATGCAGGCGTGCTGCTAGTGGTGCAGACGGCCGATTGCGTGCCCATCTTGTTAGCCGACACAAAGAATCGGGCTGTCGCCGCCATCCATTCCGGCTGGCGCGGCACGGTCCGGCGCATCGCGGAAAAGGCGCTCGGGCGCATGCGCATGGAGTTCGGCACGCGGCCCGAAGACGTGATCGCGGCAATTGGTCCCAGCATCGGGCAATGCTGCTATGAAGTTGGTTCGGACGTTGCCAAGGAGTTCCATGCGCAATTTCCCGACGCGCGCCAATGGTTTGATGGGCCGTTCGACGCGCTGGCCGCGGGGGAGAACGATCCTAATTGGCTGCCGTGGTTAACCATGCGCCCGCCAGGACATGCGCCGCCCGAACCGAAGCTGCAGCTCGATCTGCTGGCCGCAAACCGCTCCATTCTGGCGAATGCGGGCGTGCCGGCTGCCAACATATTTTCTTCGGAATTTTGCACTGCCTGCCGGACCGGCCTGTTTTTCAGCTATCGCCGCGAGCGCACCACCGGGCGCATGATGGCCGCGATCGGCATTCGCTGAAAACGCAAGTACGCCGGTGCCAGGTTAAGGCGCCTTTTCCGCTTACATCTCCTTCAATTCGAAACGAACGTACCATTTTCCGCTGCTAACAATGCGACTATAGTTCTTGTTATCGTGGGGCACGGGAGTAGGAGAGCCGCATGAGGCTTCTCGACTATCCCGGACTTTTCGGAAAATGGCCTCCGCCAGCGCAAACGCCGGCCGGAGCGCCCGCATCGCTCGATCATTGCCACGACTCGCTCGCCTGGGCTTTCTATGAAGTTCCGGAGCACCCCGGATTCACACGTGTGCGCATTCTCACCTTTTTCCAAGGGAGCTTGTTCATGCGCGAATTATTTGTGAGCGACGATATATTCGCGCGTGTGTTTTGCGAGTTTCTGAATAGGCAAAAGGGCAGAACCATACGCGACATCGGCGAGATGGATGTGACCTTCTTTGGCTGAGCCTTATGCTTGGACCGGACTCGCCTGGCTTGAAGCCGATTCGAGCAGCGCGAGCTGTCCGCAAGCGGCCATCACGTCCTGGCCGCGCGAATCGCGGACGAAAGTTGGAACACCTTTTGCGATGAGGATTTCCTGGAAGGCCCTCACCCGTTCAGGCTCCGGCCTGTGCCAGGGCAATTCGCCGGGATTCCAGGGGATCAGATTCACTTTGGCGCGAATGCCCGAGAGCAGTCGCACCACGCGGCGGGCATCCTCCGGCGAATCATTGAATCCGCCAAGCATGACGTATTCGAAGGTCAGGTGTTCCCGCGACCGCAAGAGGTATTTGCGGCAGGCGCCCAGCAACATTTCGAGGGGATATTTGCGGTTGATGGGCATGATCTGGTTACGTTGCTCGTCCGATGAAGCGTTCAGCGAAATGGCCAGCTTCGGGCGAACTTTTTCCGTCGCCAGCCGTTCGATGCCGGGCACGATGCCGCTGGTAGAAAGCGTAACGTGCCTGGGCGCAATCCTAATCCCGTGGGGGTCGAGCAGGATCCGCACCGCAGCCATCACCGCGTCGTAGTTGAGCAGCGGTTCCCCTTGCCCCATCAGCACTACGTTCGTTTGCGGTTTGAGCGCGGCGCGGTGGTCCTCGAGCGCCACCAGCACCTGCCCGATAATTTCGCCGGCGGAAAGATTCCGAATCAGGCCGAGGGTCGCAGTGAGACAGAAGCGGCAGTCCACCGCGCAACCCGCTTGCGTGGAAATGCAGATGGTCTGGCGGCTTTCCGAGGGCATGAAAACCGTTTCCACCGTCGCGTTTTTGACGACGGCGGCAGGGTCGTCAGACGAAAGCGACAGCACATACCGCACCGAACCATCCGCGGAAATGTGCCGACGGACAATTTGGGGCAGCGTGATTCTCGCTTCGCTTGCAAGCCGCTCGCGCAGCCCTGCCGGCATATTCGACATAGCGGCCAGGTCAAATCGGCGTTCGGCATACAGCGCGTGGTATAACTGGCCGCCGCGATAAGCTGGTTCGCCCAGCGATTCCATCAGCGCGCGTAGTTCGGCCAGGGACTTTCCAAGCAGATTCGCAGACTGAGTGGAATTTTCCGAAGACATCTTCATGAAAATCATAGCACGTTGGCTCGCGCCGACCGGTGGGTGCGGAAACAGCATCACCTTGCGAGTTAAATGACATTTGGCGCATCCACGTGCGAAAATATTCACAATGACCAATACAAACGGAGTGCAGAAGGAGATTCTGCCTAATGGCTTGGTGGTGATCACTGAGCCTATGGAATATTTCCATTCGGTTTCGGTGGGCATCTGGCTGCGCTCAGGATCGCGCCGCGAGCCAGCCGAGCTGAACGGCATCTCGCATTTTATCGAGCACATGGTGTTCAAGGGCACCCGGCGGCGCAGCGCGGAGGACATCGCCCGCGAAGTGGATCGTGTCGGCGGCATGCTAGACGCGTTTACGGCGAAGGAGATGGTCTGCTTCAACACGCGCGTGCTGGCGGAACATTTGCCGAAAGCCTTCGATGTGCTGGCGGACATGGTGCTCGAGCCGCGTTTCGCGCAGGAGGACATCGACCGCGAGAAGTCGGTAGTGCTGGAAGAAATCCGCATGACCCAGGACAATCCCGAAGACGTGGTGCACGAGCTTTTCGCGCAAAATTTCTGGCACCCGCATCCGCTGGGCAAGCCGATTCTGGGTACCCCGGAAACGGTTTCGGGGCTGACGCGCGAAACGCTCGACGACTGGTTTACCCGTTGCTACGCGCCGAACAATCTGGTGATCACTGCTGCCGGGCGCATCAGCCACCAGCAGATGGTCGATATGGTCACCGAGCGCTTTTCGAAACTGCCATCTGTGCGGGATGGCCAGGAGGAAACTGCCCCGTCCAGCTCGCCGCACATCACTTTGCGCACTAAACATGAACTCGAGCAGGTGCATATTTGCCTGGGCGTTCCGGCATTGCCGCTTACGGACCGCCGCCGCTTCGCTGCTTCTGTTCTCAACAATGTGCTGGGCGGCGGCATGTCCTCGCGCCTTTTCCAGAACATTCGCGAGAAGCTCGGGTTGGCCTATGCCATTTTCAGCGAGATGAATTCTTATCGCGACGCGGGAATGCTTTCGGTGTATGCCGGAACGTCGATGGAAACCACCGAGCAGCTTATCGGCTGTGTCCTCGGTGAATTTCAGCGCATCAAGTCGCAGCCGCTCGATGAGGAGGAATTGCGCCGCGCCAAGGATCACCTGAAAGGGGCAACATTGCTGGCTCTTGAAGGCACCGGCTCACGCATGAACAGTCTGGCGCGCTACCACATTTATTTCGGCCGGCACTTCACCGCGCAGGAATTAATCGACATGCTGGAAAGCGTCACATCTGAAGAAGTACAGCAGATCGCGGAAGAAGTGTTTCAGCCCGGCCGGCTGGCTGTTTCGGTGGTCGGCGCACTGGATGGATTCAATCTCACTCCCGAACAACTGACCTTTTGACGGTGGCTTTCGGACGATTACGCACTGGCATTGCGCGCATATGTCGGCGAGGCACATAAGACGCTGCAAGCCGATCGGAGCCATCACGAAACTTCCGTTTCAATCGAGGCACGTATCGAGTTGATGGTTCACCGCGAAGTTGAAAACCATGCCTATGATTCTTATTATGTGGGCGCGGGAGCGCCTGTTCAACACCGCAGACTGAGAGTGAGCCACCCGTTCGATGGAATCCAAAAAGCCCCGCGTGCCTCGCGAACTGCTCGTTGCCGGGGCCGAGATCGTCGATCAGCAAACTAGCCAGACCATCCTGGGACAAACCTTGGATGTGAGCATGGGCGGATGTTTTGTGGAAACGGCGCAGGTACTGCCGCTTCGAAGCATCGTTCAGCTAAGTATCAACTACAATGAAGACTCGCTGAATGTTTTTGGGGAGGTGATGCGCTCGGAGCCGGGGAATGGCATGGCCATCCGCTTCCGCGCGCTCGACGCCAACCAGACTTCGATGCTGAAGGCGTGGTTTTTCTCGCTCGAACGGCAAGGTTGGTAGCATCTCTGTATCGATTCGAACCATAAAACCGGATTGAGGCGCAGCGCCCACGAAGGTACTCTGAGCGACTCAAACCGTCCCTGCTAGCTGGTTGTAATCGCGCCAGTGTAATTTTTCTGTGCAATTTGGTGGGATTTCGTTGACGCGGGGACGCGAGTTTGCCATGATCCTTTGCAATGCCGCCGGGATGCACGCACGGCAGGCGTATTCTGAGGGCAACGCATCTCGTTTCGCATCTCCATCCTGACTTCTGGCAGCACGGGCAACTGCACGTTGCTCGAGACTGAGCACACCACTCTCCTCATCGACGCGGGATTAGGCAAAAAAGAACTGTTGCGGCGCCTTGAAGCGCTCGGACGTCAACAGCCGGACCATGTCGACGCAATTCTGATCACCCACGAGCATTCCGATCATTCCAGCGGAGTGGCGCAGCTCGCGCGGTTGTTCGGCTGCCCGGCCTATATGACCGATCCCACGCACGCGGAAATTCTGAAGATGTATCCCGAGGGCCCGGTGCAGAAGATGGAGCGCGTGGAGCACATCCAGGCGGGCCAGAGCTTTGAAATTGGCGATATCGAGATCAACCCCTTCGCCATTCCGCACGATGCCGCCGACCCTGTCGGCTATGCTTTCCGCGCGAACGGCGTGAAAGTAGCCATCGTCACCGATCTGGGCTATATGCCGGAACTGGTGAAGCATCATCTGCGCGAAGCGCAATTTCTAATGCTTGAATCGAACCACGATCTGGACATGCTTAAAGTCGGCCCATATCCCTGGTACATCAAGCAGCGCGTGATGAGCCGCACCGGCCATCTTTCCAACCACGTAGTCAGCGAATTTTTCGCCGATTCCGAAGTTTTCGACGGTCAGGCGCGCCATCTGGTGCTGGCGCATCTCTCCGAGCAGAACAATAATCCCGACCTGGCGCGGATTTCCGCGGAGGAAGGGCTGAATCGCCGCCCCGCCGAATTTGCTTTCCGCGGCGAATTGCACATCGCCTCGCAGCGCGTTCCGCTCGGCCCCTTCGAGCTTTAAGCGAATAGGACCCGCAGACCCGGTTTCAGGTATTATCAACCTCGGCTGATATCCTTGGCCTGCCACAAACCCAAAGGAGCCCGAATTGATCCCACGGTATACGCGCGCGGAGATGGGCCGCGTCTGGAGCGAAGAGAATAAGTTTCAGAAGTGGCTGCAAGTGGAGTTGGCCGCCACCGACACGCTGTCGGAAGCAGGGCAGGTCCCTCGCGAAGCGGCGCTGCGGCTGCGCGAACGCGCGCGCGTGGACGTGACGCGCATCAATCAGATTGAAGCCAAGGTGCGGCACGACGTGATCGCTTTTACCATCGCGGTGCAGGAAACGGTGGGCGATCCTGAGGCTGCGCGCTGGCTGCACTATGGACTCACGTCAAACGACGTGGTGGATACCGCTCAGGCGTTGCTGGTCCGCGAGGCTTGCGCGCTGATCGAGCAGGGCATCGACAAGTTAGGACAAGTGCTCGAAGCGCGTGCCTGGGAATTCAAGGACACGCCGGAAATTGGCCGCACGCATGGAATCCACGCCGAGCCGATCACTTTTGGCCTGAAGGTCGCCAATTGGTACGCCGAAAATCGCCGCGACGCGCAACGCTTCGCCGCAGCGGCGCGGCAGATGGCCGTCGGGAAAATTTCCGGGGCGGTAGGCACGTGCACGCATCTGGGCCCGGATATCGAGCAGAAGATTTGCGAGCGGCTGGGCCTGGCCACCGCGCCAATTACCTCGCAGGTGATCGAGCGCGATCGCCATGCGGAATATGTTGCTACTCTGGCGATTGTGGCGGCGTCGCTTGAGCGCATTGCGCTCGAGATTCGCCATCTGCAGCGGACCGAAGTACGGGAAGCCGAAGAGCCTTTTGGCGGCGAGCAGCGCGGCAGCTCGGCCATGCCCCACAAGCGCAACCCGGTTTCCTGCGAGCAGATTTGCGGGCTGGCGCGCGTGGTGCGGGGCAATTCGGTGGCCGCTTTCGAGGATATCGCGCTGTGGCACGAGCGCGACATTTCGCATAGCTCGGTCGAGCGCGTCATCCTGCCGGATTCAACCATCCTGGTCGACTACATGCTCAACCGCACCGCCGAAATCGTCTCGAAGATGAAAGTTTTTCCCGAGCGCATGCTGCGCAACCTGAATGCCACTCAGGGCTTGGTCTTTTCCGGGCAGCTTTTGCAGGATCTCGTCGAGCACGGCGCCCCGCGCGAGGATGCTTACAAATGGGTGCAGGGGCACGCTATGGCCGCGTGGGAATCGGATTCAAGCTTCCAGGTGCGCGTGGCCGCCGATGCCAATATCGCCAAATTTCTAAACGCCAAGGCGCTGGCCCATACATTTGACCTGAACCGGCAGCTCCGCGCCGTGGACGCCATCTTCCGGCGCGTTTTTGGAGTACAATCCGCAGCCGCGGCTCGGGCCATCGAGGGTGGCTCGACGGCCCGATAGAAATCCCTGCTCGTCTATTACGTTCAAATTACAAGGAGGAACTCCCGATGAGAATGATCCTGCACGTCACAATTCCGCATGAGCCTTTCAATTCCTATGTTAGGGATGGTTCAGCGGGGAAGAAAATCCAGAAAATTTTGGAGGAGATTAAGCCGGAAGCTTCCTATTTCACCGAAACGGACGGCCACCGCGGCGGCTTCATCGTCGTGGACCTTGCAGATGCCTCGAAAATCCCTTCTCTGGTCGAGCCCTGGTTTCTTACTTTCAATGCCACCTGCCGGATTCACCCTGCCATGACGCCCGAAGATCTGGGGAAGTCAGGAATCGACGCGATCGGCAAGAAGTGGTAGCCATTTGATCGCGCACGAGGGCTTGCAACTCGATCCGGGGAGGGGCGTGTGGCGGAAAAGAAAATCATCGCAGTATTAGGCGCCACGGGCGCCCAGGGCGGCGGGCTGGCGCGCGCGATGCTCAAGGATCGCGACGGCGGATTTGCCGTCCGCGCGCTCACGCGCGATCCGAACTCGCCGAAAGCGCAGGAACTGGCGCGCCTCGGCGCCGAAGTAGTGGCAGCGGATGTCGACGATGAAAAGAGCCTGCAGCGCGCCTTCACCGGAGCGCATGGCGCTTTTTGCGTCACCTTTTTCTGGGCGCATTGCTCCCCCGAAAAAGAAATGGCCGAAGTTGCTGCCATGGCCAAAGCGGCGAAGGCTGCCGGAGTGCAGCACGTAGTCTGGTCCACGCTTGAGAACACTCGCAAATGGGTGCCGCTCGACGACAATCGCATGCCCACGCTGCAAGGCAAGTACAAAGTGCCGCATTTCGACGGCAAGGGCGAAGCGGACCACTACTTCCGCGACGCGAACGTGCCCACCACGTTTCTGCTCACTTCTTTTTACTGGGATAACTTCATCTACTTCGGCATGGGGCCGAAGAAGGGGCTCGACGGAAAGCTCGCCATCACCTTGCCCATGGGCGACAAGATGCTTCCGGGCATTGCCGCTGAAGACATCGGCAAGTGCGCTTATGGTGTTTTCAAAGGAGGCGGCGATTTCATCGGCAAGACTATCGGGATCGCGGGCGAACTTCTCACCGGCGCGCAGATGGCTGCGGCCTTCACGCGTGCGCTCGGCAGGGAAGTGGTTTACAACAGCGTGCCGCCCGAGGTCTATCGCACCTTCGGATTTCCCGGAGCGGACGATATCGGCAACATGTTTCAGTTCAAGCGGGATTTCGAGGAATATTTCTGCGGGGTGCGCGATCCGAAATTCTCGCGCTCGCTGAATCCTGAGTTGCAAACGTTCGATCAGTGGCTTGCGGCAAACAAAAGCCGTATCCCACTGGAGTGAGATGCGGCGGTTTGCTTCACGTATGTTGGAACGCGTTACTGTATGCGCTGGATGTAACGCCCTTCCGATGTATCGACCTTAATGGTGTCGCCCTCGCCCACAAACGGCGGCACGTTCACCACCAGACCCGTTTCCAGTTTTGCCGGTTTCGCCACCGCGCTGGCGGTGGCCTTCTGAATGGTCTGCTCCGTTTCCACCACTTTCAGATCGACGGTATCGGGCAGCAGCACCCCAATCGGCTTCTCATCGTAATACTCGATTTTTACGCCTAGGTTCGGAATCAGGTAATCCTTGGTATCGCCGACGATATCGTCTTGCAGGGCGAGCTGCTCGTAATTCTCGGTGTTCATGAAATGGTGGCCGTCGCCGTCGCTGTAGAGATATTCGAACGCGATTTCGTCCACCACCACTTTTTCGACGAATTCTTCGGCGCGGAAGCGGTAATCCATCATGGCGCCGTTGCGCAGGTTGCGCATGCGCGTCTGCATGGAGCCGCGCTTGTTGCCCGGGGTGCGATGATCCACGCTGTAGATCACACAAAGGTCGTTTTCATGTTTGATAATCATGCCCGGACGCAGTTGGGTAGCCTTTAGCATTCCTTCTCCTGAATTGCTGTGCTTGGGTTTGCCCGCGGCGAGTGGCTCGAAATCGCTCTCGCCAGGTCTTCGCAGGTCGAAAGCACATTATATCGGCGCGTTCGTGCGACGGTCAAATAATGCCGTGGCGCACAGGGAAGCGGCGTTCCCAATTATTCTGAACTCCGCGCATGCGAGGCTTCCTACTGGTGGTCCTTCAACTCAAAACGCGGATGCGGTTTGCTGTGTACATACGCGGCAACGTCGAAAGCTTCCTGTGGCGTGAGGCTTCCGGGCTTGGTCTGGGGCATGTTGTGCCGCACGAACGCGGCCATGCGATCCACGTTGTTCATGCCTGCGCCGTCGCTATAGGAATCTGGTCCCCACAACGCGGGAATGGCGGGCAATTGCCCCGCGCCGTCCGCGCCATGGCAGAGCGCGCACTCTTTGGCAAACAGCACGCTGCCGCGGTCCACATCCCCTGTGAGTGCCGGCAGCTTTTCAAGTCCGCGGCCAGGAAAAGGGCGCCCCACCGGCTGATCCTTCGATAGCCACTGCGCGTAGGCCACCAGTCCCGTCATCTCCGCGCTGTTGTTCGGCACGCGATGCCCGAACTCGCTGCGCTGAAAGCATTGCTCGATGCGCTCTTCGAACGTGATCACTTCCTTCTCGCGGTCGCGGTACAGCGGAAACATACCCGGCACGCCCACCAGCGGCATGGCTTTCGATACCGTGCCGTTCCCTACATGGCAATGTCCGCAACTCATCTTGTTGCCCACATAGGGAGCAGCGTATTTCGGCGTGTCGCTAAAAACCTGCAAACCGAGCCGGATGCTATCTCCCAGCGGTCCCTGGGGAATAGTCGAAGGGTCGGGAGCGGTCCACGTTTTCTCCGCATCCGCGGCAGGCGGCGCATTTTGCGGCGCGCCGAGGCTGCTCGGCCCAACGAAGAGCAAAAGCGTGCTCGCCGGAAGTATCAGCCAGCGAATCAATTTGTTGCCTTGGATCATGAAACTACTCGCGCCCTCCTGCCCACGTGCATGATACGCGACGCAGCCACAGTCTATCAACCGACAGACTAGATGATGCTATCGTGCTTTTGCAGATTGTGCTTCGCGCACAGTAGCTGGACATTCTCGACCACCAAGGAAGATCCACCCATCGAAAATGGAATCACGTGATCGAAATGAAGATTTTCGCAGCTCCCGCACATAACGCATCTACCCTGATCGCGTTTCCAAACTTGAATCTTGATTGCTGTGGGAATTAGTCGATTATGTGTGAGCTCATTTGGGTGTGATTTATCTTCAACGGCATCATTTATTACACGCAGTTTGAATTTGAATACCCGCCGACTTTCGAGGGTCTCCTGCCAAGCCTCCACTAAAGCGAACATTCCTGCGTACGTCCACACGCCGTCGCGAATTTTCTCGTAAACACGGACATTTTCAGGCGTGCTTCCGCCCTGCTTAGCAGCCATTGCTGCTTCGAAAAACATTTTATTTTGAGTAGGTTTGCCCGAAGGAGTTTCCCATGGCTGATCGACTAATTTCGGATTTCCGCAAGTCTTTGTTCTCGAGACGTCATGGCCCTCATAGATTAATGTCTGGCCGTTGTCTTCGATTCGATCTGCGTAAGGGGCGCCCTTCCGAAGGCTCATCAGTATTACGCTGGCCCGGCCACCCAAGCGAAAATTCATACCGCGCTGTAAGCTGGCGCCCTCCGCCT
>DASZMG010000161.1:0-94011 GCA_035551975.1 Candidatus Acidiferrales bacterium
CTGGAAATGTTTTTCAGGCGTTGAACGATCTTTCCAATGCGCTGACTTCCGGCACTGGTATTGATGCCGCCAATACCGAAGTCCAGCAGGCCTTCTCGCAGTTGAGCACGCAGCGTGTGTACTATGGCAACGCTTTAAGCCAGTTGCAAAGCTCCCAGAACTTTCTGAATCAGGAGCAGGTAAATCTGAGCACGCAGCAAAATCAGCTCGCTGGCGCCGATCTGACCTCCGTGGTTGCCAATGCCTCTCAGTCGCAGGTGAACCTTGAAGCGGCATTGACCGCTACCAGCCAGATTCTCAGCCTGCCTAATTTGCTCACCTACCTGAAATAGATTCGTCGCCCGAACCCATCTTCGGTTACTTCTACTGTGCGTTAATCGCTTCTAACAGTTTTCTGGCAGCGGGCTTGCTCCTGCACCTCTGTGGATTCCTGCCCATTCGGGTAAACAAGACCACATTGAGGTACGCATGCAGACCATTGCCGAAAAAAACGAAGTTGTTACGGGAGCTGCCGGCACTACCGCCGATTTAGGAAAGCTAACCTTGGCGGTCGGTGAAAATGCGCGCCTGCAGGCGCAACTGCATGGGCTGTTCGCCACGCGCTTGACTGAGTTCCGCGGCGAATTGCAATCGGTGCGCGAATCTCTCCGGGCGTTGGACTCTCGTTCTCGGCAACAACCGCCCGAATCGGCCCTCGTGCAGCGGACGACCGTTCCTGTCGGCAATAACCTGCTGCTCACCAAAGTTCTGGGCCGCTTCCTGATGTATCTCGAAGCTTCGGATATGAGCCTAACGCCGCACCTTGTCGCCGACGGAATCTGGGAAAAGCCGATTACAGAAGCTTTCGTCGCGCGTTTGAAGCCAGGCCTCACTGTTGTCGACATCGGTGCAAATTACGGCTATTACTCACTGCTTGCTGGCAGCCATGTAGGCTGGGACGGTCGCTCCATGAGCCGTGGACGTGTCTACGCATTCGAGCCGCATCCCCGAACATTTGAGATCCTGGCCAGGAACATTCAGGTCAATGGACTATCCTCGGTCATCAAAGCTTTTCCCTATGGCGCACTGGATGAACGCAAAAACGTGGCTCTGCATACGCCGGATCAATTTGCGGGCGATGCCAGCATCATGTCTCTCGCACGAAAAGCCGATGCCCACCACGTGCCGGTCAGCCAGAATCAGATTGAAGCCGTGCCCATCGATGAGCTCGTTCAGGAGCGCGTTGACTTGATGAAGATCGACGCCGAGGGTGCCGAACCGCTCGTATTCCGCGGTATGCGCAAATTGTTGGATCGCAGCTCGAAGCTTACGATCTTCATGGAATTTTTCGCTTCTATGATCGAGCAGACCCTTGCTCCGCGCGAGTTCCTGCGCGAAATTCGTGACGCCGGATTTGCGTTGCAGTGGTTCACACCGTGGGGAACACTGGAAAAGTTCGAAGAAGATAAAGCACTGGAATACCCGCGTTTTGACCTGCTTCTCGAGCGCAATCCTCTTGCTGCATCGCGCCCGATTGTTCGCACAAGCTTTTCAGAAACGAAGGCTCCCTCACATGGTTCTGGGACGCGGCAATCGCTATCCGTCTCGACCGCAGCTCCCGCTACTCAGGTCCCGGCCGCTCCGCAAGGTTTCGTGCCCGATCGCTTTGGAGTCGTTCACGGCGCGCCCGTCTGGATGACTATGTCCGAACGCGTGCTCCTCTATGGACTGATCGCTGGATTGCGCCCACGTCGATGCCTGGAGATCGGCACCTTTAAAGGAGGTTCCGCGCTGATCATCACTGCCGCGCTCGACGATCTGGGCGAAGGCAAACTTGCCTGTGTCGATCCCGAGCCTAAAGTGCTTCCGGAACACTGGGCCAGTATCGCGCATCGTGCAACTCTATTTGCCGCGCCGTCGCCGGCAATTCTTCCGGAAGCTGCCCGTGCAGTTGGCGGCAAATTCGACTTCGCATTGATCGATGGCGATCACACCACCCAAGGCGTCCTGCGCGACATCGAAGGCACCCTTCCTCTGCTGGGAGATCACGCCTATCTGTTGTTTCATGATGCTCACAATGCTGAGACTGCCGAAGGCATTGACCGCGCCGTGCGGAATCCCCAAAATGGCCTTGTTGACGCAGGCATACTCTCGACCGAAAAAACTCCCGATGCCGTGCCCGGCGTTTTTTGGGGTGGTCTGCGGCTGCTGCGCTTTACGCGTCCAGCGTAAGGTTTATGTCGGTTTATGTGGCAGTGAGTGTTCTGAACCGCATCTGAAGTTGTTTTCTGCCAATGCTGCGAACTGTTACGGACTGGAAGCTGATTGAGTTTTATTGAAGCGGTTCAGCCCTGCAACACAAATTCACGAGCTTCTGCCACACTCTTTTTATCTAGGATCTCCAAGTAGAAATCCATCGTGCGCTCCACGAAAATCTCGCGCGTATAGTTTGACAGGTAACGGTCCCGTCCGGCTTTACCCATTGCTTCTCGCTTCGCGGCATCGCCTAATAGCACATCCAGCGCGGATTGCAAACTCCCCGCGTCGCCGGGTGCGGCAAGTAAGCCAGTTACGCCATCGTCGATAACTTCCTGCATCCCACCGATGCTGCAGCCAACCGCGGGCTTTCCGAACATCATAGCTTCGAGAAACACCAGTCCAAACGATTCGTATCGCGAGGGCGAAACAAAAATATCGCACTGCGCCAGATAATTTTCGAGTTCGCTATCAGAGACCGCGCCGGGAAAAACAACGCGGTCACGGAACGGTGCGCGAGCGTGTTGCGCTCGAAATTCTTCCGCAAAGGTGCTTCCGCTCGCACGCTTGCGATCCTCGCCCACCAGAACAAATCGCGCCAGTGGATATTTCTGGCACAGCGCCGGAATCACCTGCAGCAGCAGATCAATGCCTTTGCGTCCCTCAAACCGGCCTGCAAAAAGCACGTCTGTGAAACGCCCTTTCTTTTGAGCGTTCTTGCCGGCGGAGCGATCCTCCATGCCTAACGGAAATACGCGCAGTTTTTCCGGCGTGAATTCCACCCCATAATATTTGCGCATGGTATCAACAATGGCATCGCTGATGGCCCGCACCGCCGTCGATCGCTGCATCAGCAGAGTTTCGGCAGCGTAATACTCCTCATAGCGCTGTTGTCCCTCCGTGCTTCGGTCCACCAATTCCGGATTCGTCTCAACCACCATCTTCATCGGAGTCTCAAGATTCGTAATTAGGCGAAACTCGCCGTCCACCGCGGCGGCTAGCCCCTCCACGTCCCAGATAGGGCCTTCGACAATGTCGAGCGGATGCATGGAATCAATGCGCCGCAATTCGCGCAACAGTCTCGCCGAACATTGCCACGCCTCGCGCGGCGCTACTACATCTCGCGGAACGCACGGCTCTTCTTCATCCAACGCGAGCCGGTGAACCCATACACCTTCTTCGAAATCCACCGTGTTAAAACCCGTCGCGCTTCGCGCCAGCACGTGAACGTTGTGTCCGCGCGCCGCAAGCCCGCACGCGATGTCGTAGGTCAGGCGTCCTATTCCACCGACGACTCCTGGCGGATATTGCTGGCTCAAATAGCAGATCGTCAGTTTGGTTTCTTTCGGTAGAAGCAACGGATAGGCTTTGAATTTTCCCGCGCGGTCCGGGTCGAGCACATCTCCCGCCGTGGCTCCGCGCATGTCCCGCGCGACATCGCTATCCATTAGGCGCCGTTCACGATGTAAACCTCGCGAAAGTCCTTCGCGTATAGCCAGGTCCGCATCGCGATGAAATTGGTTGAGAACTTCCAGCTTGGCATTCCCTTGCTGAATGTGGTGCCGGATGCCCGCTTCCGATTCGTCCGTGGCGCGCTTCCATTCATCTATCAGGGCTCTGTAAGAGAGATTTTCCAGATTGTTTTTCAGTGCGAAATAGATCTTGTTCTTGATGATCGGCCGCAGTTGCGTCACCACACGATTAGTCTGTCGGATGTGGCTTGGCAGAAAACGGTGATAGACGAAGGAATTGGAAAGCTGCCGCAGCACATAGCCCGCGTCAACCAACCGCAAACAGAGATCGGTTTCGTCGAGGTAGTAATCATATTCCTCATCGAACCCGCCTATTTCTAGCAGCGCGCTGCGCCGGAATATTGCGTTCGTTCCTTGCAAGTATGGGTATATGGAGCTGCCGGGATAGCAGAACTCCTCGTCCATGGGCTTCTCGATATTGAAAATTCCGCGTCCCAGCCGGTCAGCAAATGAATATCGATATTGCAGTCGGTAGCCCGTATGGTCGTAAACGAAGCCTCCGACGCCGGCGATTTCTTCCCGGTCAAACGCCGCCACTGCATCCGCGAGCCAATTTTCGTCTGGCACTCCGTCATCATCAATGAATGCGACCAGATCGCCGGCAGCCATGGCAATTCCCACGTTTCGTGAAACCGACAGATTTCGCTCGCTGCACGTGCCCACTCGCAACGAATCGCGCTGGCATTCGAGCAATGCAGACGTGCCGTCCGTGGAAGGCCCGTTCACAACGATCACTTCGAAGTGCGAATATTTTTGGCGCCTGAGCGCAGCAAGAGTCGTAGCAAGACTGGCACAGCGGTTGAACGTGTTGATCACCACCGACACACTTAAAGGCGAAGAAAAGGCTCCATTGCGATTACTCGCATCGGCATATGATCCTCGCTGTGCTCTTTGGTTATCGGGATTCATCTCAGATGAACGTTCACGTAAGTTGGGGCGGTTAGGCGCGGGATGACGGTGGCTCGGGCTGATTTTCCAACGTCCGCAATCGGGAATCGAAGGTATCCAGCCGTTTCTTAATCGCCGCTTCGCCGCGCTTTAACTCGCGCAGCGCTTGCGGCAGCGATTCACTGTGTACCTTCAGCGCGGTCAATTGAGGTCGCACTTCGGTGGCGTTCACTTCCGCCTCCGCGACGCGCTGCTGAAGGGCCACCACGGCCCGGGCCAGCGAAATCAGATCGTTCCGCAAGTTTTGAAGTTCGGCCGCTGGGCTCGCCGAATTGCCGATCGGCGGAATAGTGGCATTAGCGCTCAAGATTAGAAACTCCTAATTTACCGCTCGCATTGGGCCTAAGACGCTCCGCAGTAGGCGGAAGCTTCTACTTATAGAAAGCAAACGACGCTCCAAAGTGAAACATCCCTCGTATAACGTCTATAGGTGCGCAACCTGATCTGCTTCAGCCGCTGATATCTCGACAACAAGCCTGAAACAGAACTGCGAGTTGTTCTCCTTTGGTACAACTTGTGCATCAGCAGATTTCCGTGACAACTCTGCCCCGTACCTCCTTCTATCTCGATCCACCCGTAGTCGCATCCCGCCCAAGAGGCGTGGTGCTGCAAGGTGCTGTGAGCGGCTATTCGGCAGCAGCGCAGGAGCTTTGCTCTGTTGCGCAGGGTCTGGGTAACAGTGGTATCCCGATTCACCTGGCATTGCAAAACACTTCCGAGGTTGCGGAAGCGCTGGTTGCCGCACCGAATCGCATCGAACTTGAAAAATTGACATACCAGAAGCTGAATGTTCCACAGAGCGTTCTGTACTATGGCTCCCTTCCCACGATCTGGAACCTCGATTATTACGGGAGCTGCCGGGTGGGCCGCGCGGCATTTTGGTCAGACAGCATTCCACAGGACTGGATTGAACCATGCAATGCGCTCGATGAGATCTGGGTGCCGAGCGAGTTCCATCGCGAATCCTTCGCCGCATCTGGAGTCGTCGCGGAGAAGCTGCGCCTGGTTCCCACCGGCGTGGACACGAATCTCTTTCAGCCGGGCCTGCCGCCGCTGCCAATTCCAGGGCGCAGAAAATTCAACTTCCTGTCCGTTACCGGCGAGGACGACCGAAAGGCAACCGATCTTCTGCTGACGGCGTTTCTGCGCGAGTTTTGTGCGGATGATGATGTGTCGCTCACGCTAAAGATGCCGCGCAAGGCAGAAAGTCGCTCAAATCTTCCTGGCGAGATCGCTTTTTTCATTGAGAAATCCTTGAATGTTGATTTGGAAAAAAGCGCGGACGTAATTCTGCTCGAAGAGAATTTGCCGCAACATGAAATGCCGTATTTGTATGCCGCAGCGGATGCCTTCGTGCTGCCTGCGCGTGGCACATCGATGGGAACTGTCTTGCTCCAGGCGCTTGCTTATGAGTTGCCGGTAATCACCACGCGCTGGGGAGCATCGCTTGAGTTTCTAAATGACGAAAACAGCTATCTGATCGATCTCGAAGGACTCACGCCAGTGGCGAGCCCGGAGGAATTCCTTCCGGGACACAACTGGGCGAATCCGTCTGTTGATCACCTTAGGGGATTGATGCGGCAGGTGTTTGCCAATGCCGACGAGGCGAAAGCCCGAGCGGCCAAAGGACGCAATCGGATCAAAGAAACCCGGGACTGGAATGTCGTGTTGCCTCGCTGGCAATGCGAATTTCGCCGGTTGCTCTCGTGAGAATCCTCACGCGCATGGACGCATGGAAGTACGGGTCAGAGAAATAAATCATGCCACTGCATATCATTGGAAATGGAACTCTGCTCCATTCATTCGAGCGCTCACCACGTCTAGCGCTCGAAACGGACGCCACTTCCGCCGATGCCGTTCCAGCGGGAGTTCGCCTTGCTGCGGATTCGCTTACGACCGGCAGCCTTACCGGGTGGAAATCAGGGAAACCGACCGACGGACACAACGGAATAGTTACCTGGTTGCGAGGCGAACAGCTTGTTTCGGGGTCGCCGGCTTGTATCCGCCAGGATTTGCGATTTGCGCGGCGTGTGTTCGTGCCATGGCACTTGCCGGGCCTTCCGCAAATGCCACTCATAGCGATTCAGCCTCGCTGGACCGCCGGGAAGAATCCATCCGATTACTGGAATTTCTGTGTTCGCATCGCCGGTAACGGTGCGGCTTCGCCGCAAGTACAGGAAGCGCTCGGAACTAGCTGTGAGCCTTGGGCTCCCTTATCGCTTGCGCTTCTCGCGGAACAAACCTCGCCAGGCAGTGGTATGGAGCCGCTGCTTAAAATGTGGGAGTCGCGCGACAAGATACCCACTCTTCTGGCGTCGCTCGCGCTGCGCAGTCTGATTGTTCTCTGCTTCCGGCAGGGCGACGCTGCGCGTGCCGAAAAGCTGCTGGAAGCTGGTCTGCAAACGTTTCCAGCGTACGCCGAACTCGCCTATCTCGCGGCTTTGTGGAACTACCAGCAAAACCGCGCTTCACGTGCGATCGCTCTTCTCGAAAGAGCCAAAACGGGAGACCGTGGCTTTCTCGGCGCGGGAGGCGAAAGCTCGTATCGCTCCGACTGGTTGATGGGCTTGATCGCGCTGCGGATCGGCAACGAGCGCATGGCCTTCGACAACTTTGTCCGCGCTCTGAGCCATCGTCCAACATTTACGCTTGCGGCCGAAGAACTGTTGCGCCGCCGCTGGCCACCGCGATTGATTTCCGCGCATCAAGAGGATTTTGGGCGCGCCGCGTTGTATCCGCATCTGCGTGAAAAGATTTTCGACTTCCTTGTCCAGCATCGGAGCTTCGCCGCGGCCGGAGGGCTATTGCAGAGCTCCTATTTTCCGCCAGAGATCAACGACCGGCTGCGCGAGCGCTTGAGCGCCGCCACTGCACCTTTCCGTTCGCAAATGCTCCGTTCCAAACCGCGCGCCCCGAGTGAGAAATCAGGCGTGACGCTTGTGGGTACCTTTTTTGAACACACGAGCCTCGCCCGCATCAATCGTGAGATCGGCGCCAGTATTCTCTCCGATTCTCGCCTTCAATTGAGTGTGGAACCCTGTGCGCGCGCAACGTGTTTTCCTGAAACGTTTCCGCACGGCAAGGAACTGCACGCCGCGTTTTTGGGGCCGCTGCCAAGCCTCGACTTGACCATTCGCCATCAATGGCCGCCCGATTTTCGGCGCCCTGCCACTGGAAAACTCGCCCTGATTCTGCCCTGGGAATATGGCTCCGTTCCACGCGTTTGGGTGCGCGCCATCGAAGAGAACGTCGACGAGCTATGGGTACCGTCCGAATTTGTGCGAGACGTGGTGCGGCGTGCGGGGGTAAGCGACACGAATATCCAGGTGATTCCCAACGGATTCGATCCGGCAATCTTCACGCCACAAGGTCTGACTTCACGCCCACTCGGATGCCGCCGCTGCGCGATTCTGTTTGTAGGGGGTGCGATCCGCCGCAAGGGAATTGATATTTTGCTCGAAGCGTATCGCGCTGCGTTCGATTCAGGGGAGGACGTCACGCTGGCCTTGCATTTGTCCGGTCTGACTGGCTCATACCAACACAATTCCCTGGTTGATTCGGTGCGGGCCATTGCCGCTGACCCAACCGCGCCCCATGTGCAGCTTCTAACCGATACGCTCGACGATAAGACCATGGCCAACCTGTATCGCGGCTGCGACGCCCTCGTCCTCCCTTATCGTGGCGAAGGTTTCGGGCTTCCTCTTCTGGAAGCGCAAGCCTGTGGCAAGCCGGTGATTACCACAGCGCAAGGCCCGGCACGCGAATTCTGCAGCGACAAGACGGCCTATTTTATTTCCGCCCGCGAAATAACCGTCCCAGACGAGCCGCCGCCGCTTGGCCCAATGGCCGGTGAATTCACTTGGTTTGAGCCCGACACAAACGAACTCATTCAAACGTTGCGTCGCGTCTACAGAAATTCAGGGGAAGCTGCAGAAAAGGGCCGCGCCGCCGCGAACGCCGTTAATAAGAAGTATGCCTGGAGTGAAATCACGCGCTTGTATCGCAAGCGAGTTCAAGCGTTGGTGGAAACAGAAGCAGCTCCGAGTCCGAACGACGCGCCGCAGATGTTAACTTACTGATGCGGTTTCAGCCGCATGAGGCAGTCTGCATTGCGTTCGTGCCATAGCCGCTGCGCACTCTCAATCGCGAGACTGAAACCTTCCCGGAACTTCGCGCCAGAAAATTTGTCGGCCTCGAGTTTCTGCGCCGCCCTGCCCATGCGCCCCGCGAGCTCCCGGTCATCTAGCAACCGCCGGGCGTATCCACGCAGCTCGGCAGGATCGTTCGAGAGAAATCCGCTAACGCCGTGCTCTATGGGCGAAGTCGGATGCCGATTACCCACCACGGGCAGTCCTGCGGCCATCGCCTCCAGCATCGCCATGTTGTATCCATCTTCCATTTCCGGGTCAGCGGTGTGGATATAAAACCGGTGCCGCCGGAACGTTTCCTTTAAATCTGCCCAATTCGCGGCAGGCTTCACGCCTTCCCAGCCGGGATTGCGGCCTACAAGCGTTACGGGGAATTCTTGAAATGCCTCCATGTGAAAATTCCAGAGCAGCGTGTGGGGACGCCGCACCACATGGTTGGCGACGCGCAATCCTTTCGCGAGATCGCCACACCACGGCAGATAATCCTCGGCGTTCGCCGAACTCGGCACAATGTCATTCGCGCAGCGCCACGATCTTGCCTTCAATTCAGAAACCGCTACGGTGTGTGTGCCCGTAAGCCGCACGAACTGCGCTACGGCATCGCGGAACTGGTGCCGTGGAACTGAAAGCGCTTGTTCGCGTGCCGCACCTTCGATAGTTTCATGCAGCACCAGGATGCGCGGCGCATCGAACACCTTCGCGTCAAGCAGGTCGGTCAAGTTATGCGCGATGATACAACCGTACGATTCACGGTTTTGCAAAACTTCATCCCAGCTCACCAGCCTTGCGTCTGGCGGTACAGGGCGCATCTTCTGATCCCATCCCGGTGTTTCGCGCCCCCGCAAATCCACAATAATATCCAAGGGACACTGCAACAGCCGCAACTGATGGATCCACGCTTCGTGGCAGTTAAAAACCAGAAGACGATCGTTCGTAGGTCGTAGATTCAACTGGGAGGGAAGATTCGGACGCGTTCTGGTTCGCCTGCGTGTGAGCCCACGCAGAGCTCCACATTCGTACACTTTCCAAGTGTGAGCGTTGGGCTCCCATGCTGGCGCAGCGAGCCAGCAAAACGACGCGCACGCGATCCAATGCGACCTGTGCCGCTTCTAGGTTCTTAGCGTAATCCTGCAGCTCGTTCGAAATGTTGGGGTCAGTGTTGCGGATTCGCTTAGCTTCGTCGATCAGTGGCGTCATCTTGCTGACCGGCTCTTGCGCGGATCGCAGATCATCGACGGTGAAATTCCGTCGTCCGGCGATCGCCTCTTCCGCATCATTCAAAAGCGCTCGCAACCGGCCATTTGCGTTTCGCACGCTTGTAAGGATGGTCTCTTTCATCTAGCCGTTCCAGCTTGCTCGAAAGCCGTCGTTATCAGCGGATGCAGCAGTGTAAGTTGCGCTGGGCGCCTTCGTCTCGGCTCGACTCTCAGAGGCAAGCTCCTGTTCCGCCTGTTGCCAGGCTTGGCGCACCGGCATATAAAGACTAATAAGCTTTTCGAGCCCTTCCGATCTGGCCCGCACGTTTTCTTCAAGGATCATGGCTCGGGTGACTCGGTAAAAGCCCTTCAGGTGCTTGGCCACTTCACCTCCGCGTTCGTGGTCGAGCACACCTTCCAGTTCCGCGATGATCAGAAGACTGTGGTTCAGCGCTGAAACGCGCTGTTCCACATTTCCGGAGCGCACCGCTGAAAGCGCACGGCGAAAATCTTCGAGAATTGCATCGTAGAGTTTCACTACCATGCCTACTGGGTGGCGCCCCTGGGTGCTGGTCTGGCGATACTGTGCGGCAATCTGGTTGTAGTTCATTTGTCCATTATCCGTTCGAGAGGCCTGCCAGTTGCGCCGTCATTTCACTCTGAAGGTTTGGCATTTCTTCCAGCGTGGTCTGCATCTGTGCGTACTGGCTGGTGAGTGCCTGTGTCTGGGTTGCCAGCAGCGATTGCATTGAGCTGATCTGCTGACCAAGGTCCTGGTTGCTTTGCGACATACCTTGAAGATCAAGAGCAATCGTACCTTGTGTCGGGTCGGTGAGCTGCGTCAGAGTGTTGTTCAGGAATTGTCCGACGCCTGAAGCGCCCTGCAGTAAATTTTGCACTGACGCGTAATTGCTGCTCAGAGCGTTCTGCAAAGTTCCCGAGTCGACGGAAAGCGTGCCGTCGGTGTTCATATTTACCCCGATGCTCGCCAGGTTTACCAAGCCGTTGTTTCCGCCAGTGGAATAGGTGACCGCGGAAAGCAACTGGTTCTGAATATCGCGAAGATTGCTATCACTCTCGAGGACGCCGCCCCCCGATCCATCTGAGGACACAGTGAATTGCGCGTTGATATCGCCAATCACCTTGTTCCAGGCGGAGACAAAATTGTTCACAGCTGTCGCGGCCTGGCTTCCATCCGGAGATAAAGTAAGGCTTACAGTCTGCCCCTCCGAAGCGCCCGTCAAATTGAGGGTCGCTCCGGGAATGACACCCGAAACGGAGTTGGTGGTCGAACTTATTGGAACGCCATCCACCGTGAGTGATGCATTCGCGCCGCTGGCTGCTTGCGTAAACGCGAGATCGGTACTGTTATTCGTTATGGTGAAGTTTCCGGCAGCGCCGGTCGTATTGCTCACCAAAGCCAACCGGTATCCCGTAGCATCGGAAATCACGCTGGCTGTTACACCGATATTTTGCGCGTTGATAGCGGAGGCCAAACTGTTCAAGGTGCCGTTTGCATTCGTCAACGTGATCGTTACGGGAGCCTTCGAGCCAACGTTGAGGGTGAAATTGCCTGCCCCGAGAAGTGTGTCTGCGGAACCCCAGGACTCAGTGTAGTAAGAAGCGGTGGTTGCAAGCGAATTCACCACGACCGAATGCGTGCCTGGAGTGGCGCTGGAATCCGCCGTCGCGCTGAGCACGTTTGCGTTCGACGATGTGGCGGTGACGGCGCTGACTCCTCCAGTGGTACTGGTAAGTGACTGAACGGCCGTGGCCAGCGCGCTCACGTCAGTGCCGAACCCCTGCAAGGCGGAAGATTCTGACTGCACCTTGGCTTGCTCCTGTTGCAACTGCGTGACCGGCGCTTGGGCGGCGGCAATGGCGCTGTTGAGCAGCGATTGCACATCTATGGTATTGCTGCCCGCCGCTAGCAGCACGTTTCCGTAATTGTTGATGGTTCCGCTGCTGATCGATCCCATGGCCTCTTTTCCAAGTTGCCAGATTTGCTCTGAGCGCTAACGGGCGGAGTCCTGCTGGACTCCGCCCGCCAACGTTTCGAGTTGTAACTCAAGCTGCTTTTATTGCAGCAGCTTGAGGATGCTTTGCTCCTGCGAATTGGCTTGCGCCAGCGCAGCCATACCGGTCTGACTTAAGACCGACTGTCTCGACAAGTTCGAGATAGTCGACGGTATGTCCGCGGCCATGATGTTGTTTTCCGCCGCTGTCAGGTTCTGCACCTGCGTGGTCATAACCGCCGAAGCGTCCTGCAGCCGCGTGACCGATGCGCCGATGGTGCCGCGGTCGTTAGCAACCGTCTGAATGGCCGTATCGATCGCCGTCAACGCCGTCTGCGCCGTAGTGCCGTCAGTTCCGGAGATCGCTGTGGCGTTGAGGCCGAGAACCGTAGCTGAGAGCACGCCAACCGATGAGGTAATCGTGCTGTTCGAATTCGCATCGGTCAGGAAGATGGACGTGGTCGCGGCCGAGAACACCGATGTTCCGTTGTAGCTGGTTGAGCTTCCGATTCGATTGATTTCGTTCAGGATTTGTTGATATTCCGAGTTTAACGAATCGCGTTGTGCGCTGCTCACCGTGCCGCTCGACGCCTCGGTCGCGATCGTCACCGCAGTGTTCAGCAATGAAGTAACCTGGGAAAGAGCGCCGTCCGCAACCTGCAGCGAGCCCACGCCATCGTTTGCGTTCTGAATGGACTGATTGAGCGCCGCAACGTTTGCCGAAAGGCCATTTGCAATGGCCAGTCCGGCAGGGTCATCCGCGCCCGAATTGATGCGCTGGCCTGTAGCAAGCTGCTGCAGAGTGGTGTTCAAATTCATTTGGGTTGTTCCCAGGGCTGATTCTGCTTGCAGCGCCGGGATGTTGTTAAGAATACCGATAGGCATTTAGAGAGGCTCCTTTTCGTAGTTTGGCGTCCCGTCTTCGCGGCTAAGACCGTTTGGCTGGGAGTTTGTCTCCACCGCCGCGACGGTTGTGTCTCGCCTACGGGAACTTCTCGCGTTCACGTACTACTTCGGCACTCCCGGTTTGAAACTTTAGTCCTGGAACGACTCAACCGTTTCCTTCCGGAGCATTGTTAGCAGTCGGTTAACACCGGCCTCATCGCTCCGATGCATTTCTGTAAGTGATTGTTCCAAAAGACTATCCCCTGGATGTATCTGCAACCCGACGTGCAGGATGGCAATGGCCCGGCCTAAGTTCCCGCTTTGGTTCCAAAGACTTGCGGCTCGCACGAAATCCGCGGCACTTGTTCCCGAAACGGCACGTAGTTTGTTTTCCGCAGCCTCAGCCGCTTCTGGGAACCGCTTCAGCCACACGAGCAATTGAATCAGCCGGTCGTGCAGATCCCCGAGATCGGGTCGTTTCTGCACCGCTGCGCGATTTCGCTCGATGCTTTCCTTATCTCTTCCCAGGCGCCCCAACACCAGACCAAGCTTGCTTTCCACTTGCACCGCTGCAGGTGATCTATCAAGGGCCTTCCGATACGCTCGAGCGGCAGCCTCGAACTCGCCTGCATTGTAAAGGGCGTCGCCGGTCAACTCTGCCACCGATGCCGTATGATGGCCGCACTGTTCGGCTTTTTGTAGAAAGCGCACCGCTTCTTCTGGCTTTTCGAGCCGAAGCTGTGTGACGCCGGCAAAGAACCAAGCCACGCCAAGTCGGGGATTCAGGTCACAAGCTTTTTCAAAGCAAGCCATGGCTTCGGGCAGGTTTCCAAAGTTATCGAGTTCCACCAGTCCCAGCTCGAGGTGCGCCTGGGCGTTATAAGGCTCCTCGGCAACTTTTTGCCTCCCTAATTCGCGGTAGAAAATGTTCTTGCTGGCGCGGGTCTGCTCGTCGGCGGTCATACCCAGGTGATGAATTAGAAAGGAAGCTCGCCCAAGAGCTAATCCCAAGGCTAGCACTCGCGGGCCGACGCTCTCATGTACGCGGCCCACAAAGTTGATGTCTGGCGAGCGGCGGAACAGCCGCACATTCTCATGATCCACAAAGGCAGGATATGCCCGTGCTTCCGGTAGCCGGAAATCATTCGGCTGTGCTGACCGATCCCAGATGCGATCTTCCAGGCTCAGCATATAATTGCGGATTGAGACCTGATAAGCGGAGGTCGCGCCCGAGATCAGCCTTGAAACTTCGGAGCTGGCCGCTGGGTCCAGCCTTTCGTCGGCATCCAGGCTTATAATCCACTCACTGCGAATGCCTTCCAGCGCCCGGTTTCGAGCTTCGGCAAAATCATTGTTCCATGGAATTTGGAAGACTCGTGCCCCGAACTCCCTCGCGATATCCGGTGTGCCATCGGTCGAGCCAGTATCCGCAATTACAATTTCTTGAACCGCACCGCGCACGCTCTCCAGGCATCCTCGAAGCATCTTTGCTTCGTTCTTCACAATCATCGAGAGAGCCACGCGCTGCATCGGTTTCATTCCCTCTTGAAAACGTGCAAGTCACCCCACCACAAGCTTTTCTGCCTCATGTTCGGGCAAAACTTACCTAATAGCAGCCGCTTAGAGGGGCTCTAAGGGCCTGGCACAGCGTCTTGATGCAAGCTCAAATCCAGCAGGTGTCTCTTTTTGAGACACCGTGCCAGAAAGTCTTCTAAAAATCTTCGCCAATTCCCTTATTGACACTGAACTTCAAGCCCTTTTGTGCCGATAAGAAACATGAGGCGCCTCTCCGCCCAGCCCGGAGGCGTGTCTCCCCGGGGGATATCAGCATGATTCAGCTTACTCGGCTGAACAACCAGCCACTGATCGTGAATTCCGACCTGATCAAGCTGGTTGAGAACACTCCAGATACGGTTCTCACGCTGGTCACCGGCGAAAAGATCGTCGTGCTTGAATCGAGCAAACAGGTGGTCGACAAAATCGTGGATTTCCGCAGGCGCGTCCTTACTGACCTCTCCGTGCAGGATGTTTCTTCCAGTTCGCAGACCAGTAGGCTGACGCGACAACTTTTTCCAGTTGAAAAGAGCTAAGGGAAGGCATGGACAAGGCTAGCTTTGGTGGCGTAATCCTGGCGTTAGGCGGAATTCTTCTCGGGTTGACGCTCGAGGGCGGCAAAGTCGGGCAAATCATGCAGCCCACGGCAGCCATGATCGTATTTGGCGGCACCATCGGCGCGGTGATGATCAATTTCCCCCTCCCGGTCGTGCTTCACGCCTTCGGCAAAGTGGGATCAGTCTTCTTCGACAAGAGCAAGGATCCTCATCTGCAAATCGGTGAAATCGTGGGCTACGCGCAGAAAGCCCGCAAGGAAGGCATCGTTTCTCTCGATAGCGAAATCGAGAAGATCAAAGATCCCTTCTTGAAAAAATCGCTGATGCTGGCTGTTGACGGCACCGAGCCGCAAGAGCTTCAGAAAATGATGGAGCTGGAGCTGGACAATCAAGCCGAGCACGAAGAGCATATCCCCAAAGTTTTCGAAGCCGCGGGCGGCTTCTCCCCCACGGTCGGAATCATCGGAGCCGTTCTGGGCTTGATCCAGGTCATGCAGCACCTCGACAACATCACCGAAGTGGGACGCGGTATCGCCGTCGCCTTCGTTGCCACCATCTACGGCGTCGCTCTGGCTAATCTCTTCTGCTTACCCTGCGCGGGCAAAATCAAGATGCGCATCCGCCAGGAACAGATCGTGCGCGAAATGATGCTGGAAGGCGTTATCTCGATTCTGGAAGGCATGAACCCGCGCATGATCGAAACCAAGTTGCTCGGCTTTTTTGCCGAAGCCAATCGCAAGGCGAAGCCCGCCAAGGGTGACTCCGCGGCGCCAGCCGCGGAACCCAGCCTGGAGAAAACGGCATGAGCCGCAAAAAGCGTCACGAAGAGCATGCCAATCACGAACGCTGGCTGGTTTCCTACGCGGACTTCATCACTCTGCTTTTTGCGTTCTTCGTAGTGCTCTATTCCTCTTCGCAGGTGGATAAGCGCAAAGTCGGCAAACTTTCCCTAGCCATCCAGGTAGCCTTCCAGCAAATGGGGGTTTTCGAAAGTTCCAACACGAAGATGCCGCTATCGACCACCGAAGCCATGCCCTTCCAGGATGCACAGGTGATTGAAAATGTGGTGCGTACCGATGATTTACGCCGTATCGTGCAGCCGGGACAGGGTGTCATGTCGAATGCGCTGTCCGGCGAAATGACGGGCATTCAGAGCGAAATCGAAAAGGCGCTCTCTCCCGAGATTCGTGCGCACGTGGTGGTGCTCAAGGAACAACGCGAAGGACTGGTCATCAGCCTAAGGGAAATTGGATTTTTCGACAGCGGCTCGGCCGCGCTACGGGAATCTTCCGAGGACGCCATCGGACGGCTCGCTTCCATCCTATCCGAGCGCTCTGAAATGCTTCGAATCGAAGGGCACACGGATAACGTGCCCATCCATAATTCTCAATTTCAATCAAATTGGGAGCTTTCCACCGAGCGCGCCACTGAACTCATTAAAGTGTTTGTCACACGGTACCATTTTGCTCCGGACCGTTTGGCCGCGGCTGGCTATGCCGAGTTTCATCCGGTCGATACAAACAGTACAGGCGAAGGACGCGCGCACAACCGCCGTGTCGACATCGTCGTATTGAAGTCCAATATTGAGTTTTTGACGGCTGGGCCCGGTGCTGCTCAGCCTAGTGTTGCCAAGCCCACGGTTCAGATCGAAGTTCCTCGCATTGTCGAAAGGCCCAATGAATAGTTCTTCGGAAGAATCACACGCCCCAAGAACACTGGCCCAGCTGCAGGAAAGTGTCGGCAGAATTGAGACCTTACCTGCGCTGCCCGTAGTGCTTTCGCAGCTCATGGCCTGCTTGCGGCGCCCACCGGCAGAGATCGAGCTCGATCATGTCATTCGCCTGGTATCCTCCGACGAATCGATTGCCGCGCAATGCGTGCGCATGACTAACTCGGTCATGTTCGGACGTCGGCGTCCCGTAGAGAGCATTCACGATGCTGTAATCAGCCTGGGGCTCTGGCGCGTCAGTGACATCGTATTTTCCTGCGGCTTGCCGGCCACCTTCGATCCGTTTCCCAAAGGACTCGACAGAACCACTTTTTGGCGCCATGCCATGGGTTGCGCTCTGGTTACACAACATCTGGCGCGGCTGGTGCGTTCCCACTCGAGCGACAAAGCGTACTTGGCGGGACTGCTGCACGATCTGGGATTGCTGGTAAATGCCAGCATTTTCCCTGGGGAGACCCGCCTGGTATTCGAGCACGCCATGCAATCCGGAATTCCCTTGCACGAAATCGAACGTGAAATTCTGGGCTTTACTCATTCCGACACGGGCCGCATTCTCGCGGAATCCTGGAAGGTGTCGCCGGACATCGTCACCGTCTTGCAGTATCACCACGACATCGAAGCGGCGCCCTCCGCCAAGGATCTGGTCGCGCTGGTTCATCTGAGCGACCTTTTCTGCCGCGAACACGGTTTAGGGCACGGTTACCACGAGGCACGCCAAATCGATTTCAAATGTTCGCCCGCCTGGCTGATATTGGTTCAGACTTGCCGTCAGATGGGTAAACCCTACCTGAGCCGGTTTTTTGATGAGCTCGAGGATTACTTCACGGATGTACTGAAGTTTGTCGACGCGGCTTTCGGGCCAGCCGAACACATCCAGCGCGCTTGTTGAGTCGGGCCTGCGTGTGAGCCGGAAAACGAAACTAGCAGGCTATGGTGGGTAATGTTTCAGCGAGTTCGGAGCGGTTGCGGCCTCCGCGCTTTGCGCGGTATAACGCCTCATCCGCCGCTTTGATCAACTGATCCTGCGGCAATTCCGTTGTGGCTACCGCTGCTCCCACGCTTAGCGTTACCCAGACATTTCCTTCGCGGGTCACGATTGGCCCAGCCGCTATTGTCTCTCGCAAATGCTCCGCCCGCCGCATCAATGCTGTTTCATCGCACCCTGGCGAAATAATCAGAAATTCTTCCCCGCCATACCGGCCAACTGTATCGTAGCTGCGCATCGCGTTCTTCAGTCTCGTTGCCACTGTCTGCAGCATGCAATCTCCTGCAAGATGCCCGTACGTGTCGTTGATTTTCTTGAAGTGGTCGATATCCGCCAGAATTAATCCCACGGGCCGTCCTTCGCGCTTGCTCCGCGCCAACTCGCGTGCCAGAGCTTCCAACGTGGCTCGCCGGTTCCACAATCCGGTCAGCGCATCGTGCGTCGCCTGGACCAGCAATTCGTCGCGCATGGAAAGCAATCGCTCTTGCAGGGAAAGAATTCTCTTGGCCACCAGCAGTTTGGCGCGCAGCTCGTAACCGTCATATGGCTTCGTGAGGTAGTCATCCGCGCCCTGCTCGAAAGCTTCCAGCAGATCGTCCCCTTGCAGTTTCTCAATCAGCAGAATCACATAAATATATTGATCCCGCGATTGGGTGCGCAACCGGCGGCACAGGTCGGCTCCGCGCAACCCTTCGCTTTCGCTACTCAGGATGACCAGCGTCGCGGGATTCTCCTGCGTGAGCAGCCCCATGGCTTGCTGGCTATTTTCAGCCGTCCACACGTCATACCCCCAGCGCGTGAGCGTCTTTTCCAGCAACGGTTCGCCTGAATTGATCACGACTTTCATTGGCTATAAGGTGTGCGCTGGTTATCGCGCGTTTGCTTCGATCTCCGGCCTGGAAGACGAAGAATGCTGTAGAGCAACATTCTGATGGGCCATCTGTCTCCATTCTGTCAGGCGATCCAGCCCGCCCCAGGCTTGCAGATATTTCTTGTTCCAGTTGGTTTTCTCGTTCCTATCTTCGATTTCGTGTGCCAACCCATTCGCCACATACACCGCCCCAATTCCATCCATCGGCCCTGGCGGCACAGCCGCCGGCGTATGGTGGTAGGCGATTGCTTCGGTCACCTGCGTGGGCAATCCCCAAAGTCCCAGCAAATACGCGCCTACCTCCGCGTGCGTGATTCCCCACAGCTCCTCTTCCACGCGATACAACGGCTGGCCTTCCAACTGTGCCCGTGCAAGCAGCCGTCCGAAGCGGTCCGGCACCTTGTATGCCAACACCAGCTTGCCAATATCGTGCAGCAGCGCTGCAACCACGGCCCCATCGCGCACTTCGTTCGAGAGCCCCATCCTGCCCACGATCGCCGCCGTCATGCGGCAATGCGACTGCAGCGAGCTGAAAGAAAATTCCGGTATGGCCGGCAGATTCTCGAACGCCTGGAAGGCTTCCACCGAAAGCACCACATTCTTCACCACGTCCAGCCCCAGAAAGCCCGCGGCCATCTTTACCGTCGCGATCTCCCGTGACGTGCGGAACACAGCGGAGTTGACCACCTGCAGCAGCTTCGCGGAAGTTCCGACATCTCCCTCGATGATCTCCGCTACTTCCGCCACCGACGCATCGCCTCCGTTCAGCTTTTGCATCAGCTCCAGGTACACGCCCGGTGCGGACGGCAATTCCCCCAATTCGCCAATCGTCCGGCAGATCCGTTCGCCTCGCAGCAGGTCTCTCAGCCGGCAACATCGCTCGATGGCCATATCCAGCTCGCCGAAATCGGTGAAGCTGGGAACGATCTGCTGCGCCACGGCCAGGTGCGCGACAGTTCGTTTTGCTTGGGATACCACGCCGATTCGGGCGATCTCCGGGAAATCGTGTCGCGCTTGCGCCAATAGCGCGCGCCCGCTTTCGGCCTCCACATCGGTCACTACCGCGTCCCAATCCGTTTTCGCCAACACCGCCGCGGAAGCTTCCGCCAAGGCAACGATTTCGCCTTGCCACTCTTCCCGCGTGGGCAAAGCCTTCTGCAGCGTCTTAAAGGCTTGGGGGTCAGCTGGAGCAAAAAGAAGTTTTTTCATTCCCCGTACCCTGAGTCGCGCGAACTGGCAGGCATTTCCCAAGGGACCGGTTAAATCCCTTTTGGGGGGAGTAAATGCCTCCCTCCGCCGTCGCCGGCTTCAGATCCTGGTTTTTAGATACTGTCTTGGAAAGAAGCCACGGGATGCCTTACCGTGGCCGGGCCCTAATCACCCAGCTTCACGATAACGGCTTTGGACAAGATTGTCCGCTGGAAAAATCTTACAATACCGCGAATGAATAAACCGTATTTTCACGGATTCTCTGCGGCTGTGGCAGCAAACTCTATCGACTGCTGGGGGTTGCCGGGCAGTGACCTATATAAATGACCCGTATCACTGAGATCAGCCTTACAGTTCCGGGCCTGGCAGACGTTTCGGCTCTCCTCTATCGCCCGCCAGGCGCTTCCTTCCTGCTCGCGCTTGCCCACGGGGCCGGCGCAGGCATGAAGCACCCGTTTCTCGAGTCCCTCTCCGGCGAGCTGGGTGCGGTCGGCATCGCCACGTTGCGCTACCAATTCCCATACATGGAGCAGCGGCGCAGAGTGCCAGACTCGCCCAAAATATTGACGGCCACCGTCCGCGCTGCTGTGGCGAAAGCGAACGAGCTTTTCCCAGACTTACCGCTCATTGCCGGTGGAAAATCCCTCGGTGGACGCATGACTTCTACCGCCGCTGCCGAATCTCCTCTCACCAATGTGCGCGGCATCGTGTTCTTCGGCTTTCCTCTGCATCCTCCCCATCAGCCGGGGACAAAGCGGTCGGATCACCTGAAAAAAGTCACTGCGCCGATGCTTTTTCTCCAGGGAACACGCGACACGCTTGCCGATCTTTCTCGTTTGCGTCCTGTCTGCAGCGAGCTCGGCCCGCGAGCTACGTTGCACGTGATCGAAACAGCCGATCATTCATTTCATGTCCTGAAGAAGTCAAGCAGGACCGATGAGGAAGTTTTACGGGAACTGGCGCAAACTATCAGGGACTGGGCCGCATCCTTGCGCTGAATTCACTTCCGCCAAAATTCTACTCAGGCAAAAACGAAGCTTTCTTATTCCAGGTTCCATCATGAACGAAGCTCACCGATTCTTTTCTTCGCCGCGGCGCTAGTTCGCGTTCCCTCAATTTCTCGTCCAGCGTGTCGGGGTGGCCCGGATATCCCAGGGCGAAACCCGAAACCGGATCGTAGGCCTCCGGAATGCCCAGCACTTCTCGCGCCTTGTCGACGAGAATGCCCGCCATCTGATGGAGTTGCAGCCCTTCCGCAGCCGCCTCAAGCGCCAGATAAGCGGCCGCTTGTCCCACGTCGTGATAGGCATGTCGATTCGGCTTTCCATCATCGAAGTTCAATTTCGCCACCGAAATCCCAATCACCGGAGCATTCTTGGCCCAGCCCTGATTGAACTCCACAAAACAACCGAGCATCCGCTGATAAGCCTCCGGCTCTTTTCTGGTGGCGATTACAAAATGCCAGGGTTGCGCGTTGAAAGAAGATGCAGCCCACCGCGCTGCCTCGAACAGACTGCGCAATTTTTCTGGTTCCACATCGCGATCGGCAAACGCTCGCGGGCTCCAGCGCTGTTTCAACAGTTCATGGATTGGATATTTAGCGGGGGCATTCCTGTCCATCGGCTTGAAATCCTCCTGATTTGAATGTTTTCCTGCGGAAGTAGGCTTATTTAACTGCCGATTGGCGCGGCCACCCGAATTGGACTTCGCAAACCCGATCGCTCGAGCAATGGAATCACCCCGCTGCTGAAGTCGCGCACGCCATTTTGAAAGTCGACCCAGGTCATTAGAACGCCATCGATGCCGCATGCGGAAAGCCGTTCCAGCCTGCCCGCGATATCTTCCGGTGTACCCAAGAGCGGAACTCCGCCGTATCCAGCCTTCAGCGAACGCCGCAATCTCTGTTGCACTTCAGGCGGCAAACCTTTTGATCGCGCCAGGTTTTCCTCAATCCAGATGTCCGCGTAGCCCTCGTCCCCGTGCTCCACGGCGTAATAATCCACGTATTTCACCGCTTCTTCGTAAGACTCGCGCTGCACAACATATCCGATGCACCACACCTGGATTTCGCGTCCGGAAACTTCGTGCGCAAGCTGCCGGTAGGTCTCCACGTGATTCCGCACATGTTCGTCGTCATGCGACTGAAGAAACACGAAGGCCATATCCGAATGCTTGGCCACAAAGCGCCGCCCGCGATCGGATGCCCCTGCATTCATCAGCGCCGGGCGGGGCTTTTGAATGGGTTTCGGCTGCGACAGCGCGTGGATCACCTGAAAATATTTTCCCCGGAAGTCGAATTCTTCGTCTTCCGTCCAGAGGCGTTTGATAATCGTGATCCATTCCTCCGCGTAATCGTAGCGCTCGTCGTGCTCCAGCAGCGGCGCGCCGAACATTTCGAATTCCGGCCGAAACCATCCGCAAACGATGTTGATTCCGAATCTTCCGTGGGAAACGTGATCGATTGTCGCGGCTGCCTTGGCCACCACAACCGGATGCATCAGCGGAACGTGACAGGTAGCCATAATTCCGCTGTAATGCGTGCTCGCGGCTATCGCCGAGGCCCAGGTAAAGTTTTCGAACACGTGCGCGCTCGGATGATGCGCGTCTCCAAAGGGACGCCAGCGTGCATACGGCACGATGACATCGAAGCCCGCATTGTCCGCCTGCCGTGCAACGTCCAGACAATTGGGCCAGCTCGCTTTGAATTGCTCCTGCACGGTGGTCATGTTGCATCCGGCCGTTCCGTTGAATGCGAAAACGCCGATTTTCAGCTTATTGCGGTTGAAAAGGGGGTTGGTGGCGGAACGCGGGTCGAGATCCATTTTCACCTAACGGATGCGAAGTTCAAAAGGAACCCGCGCTTGCACTGGCTCCATCAGCCCGACAATCCGTCGGAGCGTTTCGTCGATCGAACGCGACTGCATCAGGTCGTTTCGTTCGCGCTCGATTAACTGCTCGATCAGGCTTTTCTCTTCCGGGTACCGCACGATTCGCACCGATTGGCTCGCGGGAATGTGCGCCAGTTCCTTGGCCACGGCAAGTGCGCGGTCGAACCCTCCGATTTCATCCACCAATCCAATATCTTTTCCCTGCTTCCCGGACCACTCGCGTCCCTTGCCGATTTTGTCGACAGCCTCGACGCTCATCTTGCGCCCCTTGGCCACGCCTTCGGTGAATTGCGCGTACGTCTCGTTCAGCGATTTCTGGATGAATGCTTCCTGCTGTGGCGTGAAATTCTGCTGGTCGGAAAAGAGCGTAGCGTTGTCGCTGGTGGCCACGTAATCGGTGCTCAAGCCGAGAAGATTATAGAGTCCGGAAAGATTCATTTTGCCGGTGAGTACGCCGATCGACCCGGTGATGGTGTTCGCATCGGCCACAATTTTCGCCGCCGGAGTGGCGATCCAGTATCCACCGGACGCCGCCACATCGGACATGGAAACAACTACGGGCTTTTGTCCCTGTGCCAGTTCCACTTCTCGCCGGATCACTTCGCTGCCGACAACCGAGCCGCCGCCGGAATCGATGCGCAGCACGATAGCCCGCACACCGGAATCTTCACGCGCGTCGCGGATATCTCGCGCCACTGAATCGCCGCCCATCACGAATCCGCCGCCCGGTGTGGATTGCGATTCTCCCGACACAATTAATCCCGTTGCGTGCACCACCGCGATCTTCGGCCCGCTAATTCCGTCATCCTGCTCGGAGAAGTTTCGGTAGCGGCTCAGTGAGATCGGATTCCAGCCGTGATATTGCGACTTGAAGAAGTCCTGCACCTGGTCCCAATATCCCAGCCGGTCCACAATCCGGTCATTCACTGCGTCGCTCGACAGCAGCGGCCCGCTGTTCAGAAACGATTCGAACTTGGCGCGATCCATCCTGCGCGCTTCCGCCGCCCCATTCACGTACTGATCGTAAATGCTGCGCAGCACCGATTCGACTTCCTCGCGGTGCGGCGGAGTGAATTTCTTCTCCGTGAACATGTTAGTCGCGGTCTTGAATTCCGCGATGTGGTAGAACTCCGGAATAATTTTCAGCTTGTCCAGCGTGCCGCGCAGGAAGAGCGCTTCGGCCATCATGCCGCGAATGTCCACCGGGTTGGAGGGAACCAGCCACACCTTGTCGCAGGCGCTGGCCAGGTAATATTCGGGATTGCCGACGCCGTCGTAACCCAGATAGCAGATGCTGGGCTTACCGCTCGCGCGAAAATTCAAGAGATGCTGCCGGATCTCTTCGAGCTTGGCCCAGCCCGTCGAGAGCGGCGCGATTCGCACCACAATCCCTGTAATCCGCGAATCGTTTCGCGCCGAATCGATGGCATCGGTGTAATCGTGCAGCACCGGAACGGAGTTGCCGGTCAGCGGACCGAAAAAGCTCGGTGGCACTTGCTCTTCAATCGAGCCTTCGGCATCGATCACCAGCACCGAGTTGGAAGCCAGGCGTTCCGGTTTCCAGGCCGCCCACAGCAACAGCACCACAAGAAGCAGCAGCACTCCGATTATAATCGCTCGCCGCTTACTCCACGTCATGGCCCCTCACTTCGAATCCGTCGCAAAGTGCCGTGCCCGATCACCGAATACTGATCGCTGAACGCTGGACGAATGTCGAACAAAAGTAGCACTCGGCAGGGGAAAAGACCACCGCGCCTATTTGTCCAAACGCACCACGAAAGTGATCAGTAATCCCGCATCTCGAAGTTGATCGGCCAGCGCGCGAGCGGCGGCCTCGGTGGGAAGGCGTCCCACGCGTACGCGGTAGAAATGTCCGGTGGGAAGGTCGAACGGCACAGTGACCACAGGTGAGTATCGTTCCGTGAGCTGCGCCCTCAAGCGGTCGGCATTCCCCTGCATCTGGAACGCGCCTACTTGCACCGCAAAGAAACCCGTGTCGGGGTCCGGTCCTGACATCATTTCCAGGCGCACTTGCGCCGTGCCGGGTCCAACCATTTCGAGGGCCTTTGCCGCGGAAAGCGAGAGATCGATGATCCGGTTCGCTACAAATGGGCCGCGATCGTTGATGCGGACCTGCGTTTGCAGGCCATTCGACATGTTGGTGACGCGCACAACGGCATTAAACGGCAGCGTCCGATGTGCCGCGGTGAAATCGTGCATGTCGTAAATCTCGCCATCCGAAGTGCGGCGGCCGTTGAATGTCGGGCCGTACCACGACGCTACGCCTTCTTCTACGTATTCACCGGGCCTGGCAGTCTGGCCCTCAATTGCGGGCGGGGGACCCGATGCCGAACTAGGCGCAGGTTGTCCCGCAACGGAAGGCTGCGGAACGGGAGCAGGAGCTTGAGTTTGGTAGGTGCGGTGCCCGCATCCGGCGGCGAAAATCGTGCAACACAGCAGAATTGACAACTGCAGGCACGTGCGGTTTCGCTTGCTGCTAAGACACGTTCGCTTTGGATTTTGAGCCGCTACGTCGCCCTTCACTCGCCATCCCGATTCATTTGCTGGCCTTCATTTTTCTGTATGATAGAAGCGAAATAATTATAGAACGCATCTTCGTGCTCGCAAGGACATCCGATTGCCACTTTCCCCTCAACAACGCTGGAAGCTGGACCGTTTTCGCCGGAAGGTGAGCGGATTTTTCGGCGGCCCGCGCGAAGAGCAGCAACCTCGCCCCAAGCTGTGCCCAAACTGCGGCACCCTCGTCGGTCCGGGCGCCACTCATTGTTATCAGTGTGGCGCAAGCATGACCTTTTCCATGGCCGCCGCCAGCAAGTCGCTCGGACGCCTGCTTCCCCAAACCTCGCCCGCCACCTACGCCATTCTCGGCCTCAGCTGCCTGATCTATCTGCTCAG
Organism: Candidatus Acidiferrales bacterium; assembly: GCA_035551975.1. Lineage (GTDB taxonomy): Bacteria > Acidobacteriota > Terriglobia > Acidiferrales > UBA7541 > Palsa-295. Next base: position 25,669 of record DASZMG010000161.1, read on the forward strand.
CCTCGTCTGGACCATGCGCATGTCCGGACTACAGCAGCCCAGCGGCGGAGCTTTCGGAATGCTGAACAGTCTAGGCGGAATCAACGGAGAAGTTTTGCAGCGCCTCGGCGCGTCGCTTCCCCTGGCCTACAATCTCCAGGAGCCATGGCGTTTTGTCATGGCTATTTTTCTGCACGGCGGCCTTCTCCACATCGGATTCAACATGTGGGTGCTGATGGACATCGGGCCGCAGATTGAGGAGTTATACGGCTCGGCGCGCTACTTTTTCATTTATGTGATCACCGGCATCGGTGGGTATGTGGTCAGCAGTGTTTCCGGACATTTCAGCGTGGGCGGTTCAGGGGCGCTGCTTGGGCTGATCGGAATTTTGCTGGCGATTACCACCGGGCGGCGGAGCGCTGGCATGCGAATGCTGCGCCAGCAAATCATTCGCTGGCTCATCTACATTCTCGTGTGGGGTTTGCTGTTTCCCGGAATCGACAACATGGCCCACCTGGGTGGACTGGCCACTGGGTTTCTGCTGGGGAAAATCATGATGGATCGGCCTCCACTGAGCCCCGAAGAACGAAAGAAAGCCTATGCCATGGGCTGGGTTGCTGCGCTGCTGGTTGCGGCCAGCTTCGCCATGGTCGTCTACATCAACGTGCACGTCAGCTCAGATCAAACCGTAATTTCAGCTCCCGGCATGCAACTGCCGCGACACGGTAATGCTGTAATGAAGACCTGAGATCACCACCAGCGCTGCGACAAACCCCGAGCAGATCATCCGCAAGTCCCCGATGAAGCGGTTCTCCCATACCGCCAGCAACAGCACGAGAAACACCATGGAAAGCTCGAAGAACGTAGCGGCCTTGCCCCACACGCTCGGCGGAAAGGGCCGGTAGCCAACCACGATCAGAATCACCGCGGACGCTATTAGCAGCAAAACGTCGCGGCCAAGAACCAGAATCGCCAGCCACCAGCCGATCTTTCCTTTCAGCGCCAGCACGAAATAGGACGATGAAAGCAGCAGTTTGTCCGCAATCGGATCGAGATAAGCGCCGATTGGCGATTTCTGATTCAAACTGCGTGCCAAAAATCCATCGAGCAGGTCGCTGAAGCCCGCGATCACAAAGATGGCCATGGCCACGGCGTAATTGTCGTACTTGATGGCGATGATGAAGAACGGCAGAAAGGCCAGACGCAGAAAGGTAAGCTGATTGGGAACGGTAAAGATTCGGCGTTTCATATTTTCTTCCGGCAGACTGCGAGAAAAACCCTCAGGCGAACTGCTCGAGATAGCTGGCCAGCGAGCGCCCTACTCTTTTCTCGAACGATTCGGACATCGAAGGAATCGAGCCGCGCGCCTCATCCAGCGCGATGCGCTCGATGCGCAACATCGGGAAAAATAAAGTGGGCAGGCCGATGCGGTCGCCCTCTGGATGCAGCACCTGGCTCACAAAATCGTCGAACGAGCTCAGATCGATTCCGCGCACCGTTGCGCCTGCACTGGAAATATCCACCAGCTCGCCCCAGATGCGTTCCTTGGGGCTGTGCAGGCTCACTACGACAATTGAGTGCGGCTCCATTTTCCCGTCCGGCGCTCTCTGAGTTAGCTGGCTATCAAAATGTTGTTTCGAATAATGGTACCGCAAGCTCCGCGACGGTGCCACGGTTGCGACGCGCAACGATTCGCCCGGCGAACTGCCTTAGACCGCGATCGTTTGCAGATGCGGCGCAAGCTGCAGTTTGGGCTCGGTGGCTTTTTGCACATCCTCGGGCGTTACCCCGGCGGCCACCTCGCGCAGCAGCAGCCCTTGCGGCGTCACTTCGATCACGGCAAGTTCGGTGACGATCAGATTCACTACGCCCACTCCGGTGAGCGGCAGGCTGCATTTCTTTACAATTTTATATTCGCCATCCTTAGTGGTGTGTTCCATGGCGATGATCACGCGCTTTGCGCCCGCAACCAGATCCATCGCTCCGCCCATGCCCTTGAGCATTTTTCCGGGAATGGCCCAGTTCGCGAGATTGCCCTTTTCGTCCACTTGCAGCGCGCCGAGCACGGTAACGTCTACATGCCCGCCGCGAATCATGGCGAAAGAATCGGCGCTCGAGAAGTACGCCGAGCCGGGAATTTCCGTGATGGTTTCCTTGCCCGCGTTCACCAGATCGGCGTCCTCATCGCCTTCGTAAGGATAAGGACCGACGCCGAGCATGCCGTTCTCCGATTGCATCACCACTTCCACGCCTGGAGGCAGAAAATTGGGAATCAGTGTGGGCAAGCCGATGCCGAGGTTGACGTAAAACCCGTCCTTCATTTCCTGCGCCACGCGGCGCGCGATGATTTCGCGTTTATCGGTTTGGGGTGACACGTTTGCCTCCTAGCTGGCCTGCTGCAGCCGCTTGCGCACAGTGCGAATTTCGATGGGCTTCTCGTAGCGCTCGCCTTTGAAAATCGCATCCACGTAAATGCTGGGCGTGTGAATATTGTTCGGATCAAGCGATCCCAACTCGACGAGTTCTTCCACTTCGGCGATCACGTAATCGGCAGCGGTGGCCATCACCGCGTTGTAATTGCGAGCTGTTTTTCGATAGATCAGGTTTCCCCAGCGATCGCCCTTCCACGCTTTCACGAAGGCGACGTCGCCGCGCAGCGTGGGCACCAGAATGTGCGGGCGCCCATGGAACTCGCGGACTTCCTTGCCTTCCGCCGCCAGCGTGCCGTAACCGGTCGGCGTGAAGAACGCCGGAATGCCCGCGCCGCCGGAGCGAATGCGCTCCGCCAAAGTGCCCTGCGGATTCAGTTCCAGATCGATTTCGCCCTTGAGCGCGAGCTGCTCGAAAGTTTTATTTCCGCCGACAAAGCTCGCGATCATCTTCTTCACTTGGTTGTTCTTCAGCAGCAGGTCGATACCGTAGCCCGCGATGCCGGCGTTGTTCGACACAACGGTAAGATTTTTGGTCCCCTTGTTGCACAGCGCGCGAATCAGGTTTTCCGGGACCCCGGCGGCGCCGAAACCGCCCATTAATATGGTTGCGCCGTCGGAAATCTTCGAAACAGCCGCTTCGGCGCCCGCTACTCGCTTGTCCATCTCTTCACTTTTCCTTCGATTTTCGGCCTGGGCGCACCCTGAAAATGTGTGTCGAGATAGATTGGGCGCGTTTCTTTGTTTTCTGTAACTTACGGGGAATCTATCTCGGCAGGCCTGTCGACTTAGACTGCCCTTCTGCTGCCTCTGCCTATTCCCACCGCCGCCTAATTCGTGCTGCGACAATCTTAGGAAGAAACGCAGCGGAGCGCAAGCGGGCGTTGTGGCCGGCTAAAGTCCCGCCGCGACGAAAATTGTCACGCGCAGAGCGGTTGGGGAGCGCAGGTTTTGCGGCGAGGCTTTTTAGCGAGTGGCTGCTTTCAAAGCGCGGATGAGTTCGGCCACTGCCGAGGCAGCGGCATCCACGGAAAGATTCGCTTTGGCGGATTTTTCCACTTCGGCGACGAGCGCCGAACCGACCACAGCGGCGTCGGCCACTCCCGCCAGGGATGAGACATGCGCCGGCTGCGAAATGCCGAATCCCACCGCAATGGGCAACGGCGTAAAGTGGCGAACGCGCCGCACCAGGGCGGGCAATTCCTCGGGCAAGGAATCGCGCGTTCCGGTGACGCCCGTGCGCGAAATCAAGTAAACGAAACCACTCGAGCACGCAGCGATTTGTTTCAGCCGCGCGTCGGTAGAGGTGGGAGCGCCCAGGAAAATGGTGTCGAGCTGATGCGCGCGAAGGATGCGGCAATAATCGGCCGACTCCTCGGTAGTCATGTCCGTGGCGAGAACCCCATCAATGCCCGCGCTCGCGGCAGCCTGAGCGAACTTCTCCAACCCCATCTGCAGAATGGGATTGAAATAGCTGAACAGTACGAAGGGAACCTCGGTGCGCTTGCGGAGCCGCGCGGCCAAGTCGAGAACGCCGGCGAGTGTGGTGCCGCTCGAAAGTGCGCGTTCGCTAGCGCGCTGAATGGTCGGGCCGTCGGCAACCGGGTCGCTGAACGGCACGCCAAGCTCGATCACATCCGCGCCTGCTTCTGCCGCCGCGAGAATGATTTCTTCCGAAGTTTCGAGATTTGGATCGCCCGCCGTGAGATAGGCGACCAAGCCGAGTTGGCGATTCTTGCTCAGTTCAGCGAAGCGGCTGGCGATGCGGCTTTTCGCATGGGAACCTGAAGAGTTCGTCGCGCGGTTCTGGCTTTGTGCGAAGGAAGCGGAAGTGGCGTCAGACATGGCGTGAGAGAAAATCCATATCTTTGTCGCCGCGTCCGGACAAATTGAAGATGACGATTTCGGATTTTTTCATTTTAGGCGCGCGCCGCAATAGCTCGCCGAGCGCGTGCGAGGATTCAAGCGCGGGAATAATTCCTTCCTTGCGTGCCAGGGTTTTCGCCGCGTCGATCGCGACCTCGTCGCCAATGGCCGTATATTTCGCGCGGCCAATTTCAGCCAGCCAGGCATGCTCGGGACCGACAGCCGGATAATCGAGGCCGGCCGAAACAGAATGCGTGGTGGAAATTTGGCCGTCGGGCGTTTGAAGAACGTAGGTGTAAGTGCCTTGCAGCACGCCAGGTTTGGCTCCTGAAAAGCCTTCCGCGGCAGCGAGGCGGGAGGCGTGTTCGCCGAGAACTTTTCCGCGTCCACCGGCTTCCACGCCGACCATTTTTACGCCGCTGTCGCCGAGGAAAGCGTGAAACAAGCCTATGGCATTCGATCCGCCGCCCACGCAAGCAAAAAGATAGTCGGGGAGGCGCCCTTCGGCTTCGAGAATTTGCCTGCGCGCTTCTTCGCCGATGATTTTGTGAAAGTCGCGCACGATTTGCGGGTAAGGATGCGCACCCAGCACGGAGCCGAGAAGATAATGCGTGCTCTGGACGTTGGTAACCCAGTCACGCATGGCCTCATTGATAGCGTCCTTCAGAGTGCGGCTGCCGGAATCGACTCCGACAACTTCGGCGCCAAGCAGCCTCATGCGAAACACGTTGAGGCGCTGGCGTTCCATATCCTCGGTGCCCATGTAGACGGTGCAGGAAAGGCCGAGTAGCGCCGCGACGGTCGCCGTGGCGACGCCATGCTGGCCCGCGCCCGTTTCGGCAATCACGCGCTTCTTGCCCATGCGCGCGGCCAGCAAACCCTGGCCGAGGCAATTATTGATTTTGTGCGAGCCGGTGTGCAGGAGGTCTTCGCGCTTGATGTAAATTTTCGGCCCGCCACACTGTTCTGTTAAGCGCGAAGCAAATTGCAGCGGAGTGGGCCGGCCGGCGAAATCGTGAAGCAGCTTTGCGAGCTGCGCTTGAAATTTCGGGTCACTACTCGCGTCGGCGTAGGCGCGCTCGAGTTCCTCGAGCGGCGCCATCAATGTTTCGGGAACGTAGCGGCCGCCGTAGGGGCCATAGCGTCCTTTCGTGTCCGGTACAACTTGTGTGGCGGAACTCATTTTGAACCTTTCCGTGCTTTTTCCACTTCGCGCATGAAAGCTTTCAATCGCTTGGGATCTTTCTTGCCTGGCTTCGATTCCACGCCGCTGCAAACATCCACGGCGTAGGGCTTCGCCGTACGAATGGCCTGCGCAACATTCTCCGGCGTGATGCCCCCCGCCAGAAAAAATTTTGCGCCGCGCCGCGCGCGCTCCGCGATGCGCCAGTCGAACGTGTGCCCGGTGCCGCCCCATTGCCTGGCATCGAAGCCGTCGAGCAAAAGCGCGCTGGCATGCTTGAAACGCGCAAGGTTCGCTGGCCGGAAAGATTTTTTCACGCGCACTGCTTTAATCACCGGCAGCGAACGGCCCAACCGCTGCACTGCCGCCGGAGATTCTTCTCCGTGAAGCTGCACGCGGTCGAGTCCAACAGATTCCGCGATCTCCAGCATCTTTTGTTCGCTTTCGTTCACGAACACACCGACGGAAGCTACATTTTTGGGTAGGCGGCGCACGATGAGCCGCGCCTTGGCAGGCGTGACGTAGCGTGGGCTGCCCGCATAAAAGTTGAAGCCGAGAAAATCGGCGCCTGCGTTGATCGCACGCCGCGCATCCGGCCAGTTGGTGATGCCGCAGATTTTCACTTTCACTTTGAGCGATTTCGCCATGGTATCGCTCACTCCGAGTGCCCGTTGTCGCCGCCGGCAATCAATTGGCGCAGCGGCTCGCCGGGATCTTCCGATTTCATGACCGTTTCGCCGATCAGAAAGGCGTCAAAGCCCGCGGCACGAAGGCGAGCGAGATCGGCGTGCGAATTCAGTCCCGATTCGCTGACGGCGATGCAATCGTCCGGGATAAATTCAATCAATTCGAGCGAGGTTTCCAGGCGCACTTCGAAATTGCGCAGATCGCGGTTGTTCACGCCCACGATTTTCGCCCCGACAGCCAAAATGCGGTCCAACTCCACGCGCGAGTGAACTTCGACCAGCGCCTCCATTTTCAGGGACCGGCCAAGTTCCAGAAGCTCACGCAAAGTGGCGTCGTCGAGAGCGGCGGCGATCAAAAGAAAAGTATCCGCGCCGGCCGCGCGCGCTTCCCATACCTGCCAGGGATCGATAATGAAGTCTTTGCGGAGGATGGGAATGTGAGTGACTTTTTTTACTTCCTTGAGGTGGACAAGCGAACCGAGAAAAAATTCCTCTTCGGTGAGCACGGAGAGCGCGGCGGCGCCAGCGGCTTCGAGTTTCGGCGCAAGGAGCGAGGGCATGTAGTGCTCGCGAATTACGCCGCGCGAAGGCGAAGCTTTTTTCAGTTCGGCGATGATGTTGAAGTTGCTCCGTGTTAGCGCGGACGCGACATCGCGCGGCGGCTCCGCTTTTTGCACGGCGATTTTCAAAGCCACATCGGGCAGCACCCGCTTCCGGTGCGCCACCGATTCGCGGCGCGCGTCGACAATCTTGTCGAGGATGGTTTTTTCGCGTGTGGCAGCCATGGGCAGAGTTGTCGCCAGTCCGGTTAGAAAGGGTACTGCTCAGTTTACCCTGAGCGCTTTCGTTCGTGGTTCAGAAAGATGCCGGCAGCCGCCCGGTTGCAAATCAATTTGGCTGGGTTATACCCGTGAGCAGCGGCTGAGAGAAGCGGATGGGAATGCCAAAATTCGAGCCACCAAAGCCTTTCAGCACGGCGAAGGTAACCCCTATCACCTTGCCATCGGGATTGATGAGCGGCCCGCCAGAGCCGCCGGAAGTTGTCTGCGCGTCGAACACAATTTTGTCCGGCAGAACGTCTCCAATGTGCCCCTGGGTAATCAGCGGGCGGATCAGATTGCGGCGAGCAAGTTCATCGAGCACCTGAGAAATATCGGCGCCGCTTGCGGATATGATTTTCTGCGAGGTATCTTCATCGGTGCGCGCCAGCAGGGCGGCCAGGCCCGTGGCGTAGCCCATCAGCACAATTGATTCGCCGGGCTGGGCAGCGGTCTTGCCGGGGTCGATGGTTAGCACGGTGCGCTTCAGATCCTGCATGTTGACGCTGATAGTGGCAAGATCGGTTTCTTTCGAGATGGTTTGGATTTCGGCGCTAAAGGCGCGCGGATCGCCGGGGAAATAGGCGCGTATCTCGGAGATTTCCGCCTGCACGCCTTCGCCGCCCAGGAAATCGAGGTCGTCGTTCTTCCACCAGGGTTCTGCGACGTGGCGGTTGGTGATGACGCGTCCGTTCGGCCCGGCCAGAAACCCGGTGCCGAAGACATCCATTTTTACTTCGGGACCGCGGCCGTCGAGGGTGATGATGGGATTCCCGCTGCTGTCCTGGATGGGCTCTCCCTGTGGATTCAGGCCCGCATAGCGAAGGCGTTGGCCCGATTGCTGATTGCGAAAGGCTACCGAGACATGCAACAGGCAGACGCTTTGGACGTCCGCTGGAATGACAGCTTCTGCCGAGCCGCGCTCCTGCTCGATGCGCTGCAGACGCGCGTTGGTCTCTGCGAGCTGGCTTCGCAGGGCCGAAAGGTCACTGGTGCTTGGATCCGCGGTGGCAATGCGCGATTTTAGATCCGCGGCTTTCTTTTTGAGGTCGTCCTTGCTGGCCAGCGGGGCTTCCTGGGACTCCTGTGAGGCGCGCAGCTTGCGAATTTGAGCAAGCAGATCCTGCTGGCGGATGATTCCGCCTTCGAGGCCGGCAATGAGTTTGGTTGTGCGCAGGTCCTGCTTTTGCGTGCTGCGCGCGAACAGAAAATAAATGCCGGCCATAACCACGGCAAGCGCGAGCACCGACGTGAGACCGATCTTCAGGCGGCGATCGAGGCTGAACGCGTCGCTGGTCATTTTCTCGGTGACGGCGAGCGCTTCGAAGGCGGTGTGGGCCATCTGCTGGCCCTCCTCGGCAATTTGCAACTGGCGGCGCAACCCGTTTTCGGTTTTCAGCAGCCGAAGTTGGTTGCGGATGCGCGCGAGAAGCTCGGTTTGGACGCAGGGACATGAAATGGCATCATCGGCGCCATATTCGAGGGCCGCCGTGCGTTGCGAAGCCTCGGGGCCGACAAGCAGAATCACACGCGCCGCGGAGGTGGGCGCTGCGCCGCGAATTGTGGCAAGCAACTCGCGCGCTTCCGGGGTCGCACCGGGACAGTCGAGCAGCAGCAGATCGGCTGCGGACTGGCGTGCAGCTTCGAGCATTTCAGTGGGCGACGAAAAGCGGGTCACTTCGTGGCCTGCGGCTTGCAACGCGGTTTGCAGGGTGCCGGCGGTTGCCGCGTCAGGCTCGAGCAGGATGATTTTTTCGCGGGTGTCATTCATAGGGTGGGCCGGATATGAACCGCGGTGCTTGCCGCCTCAGTATTACCTCGGGGCAGGTGAGGTTAGCACCGTTTTGCGCGACCGGAACGTGCAATCATTTAGATCGATTCGGAGGGGCCGAGGTTACAGAATCGTGGATGAGAAAGGGCGAAAATTGGAGCGGCTCAACGAGGAGATCGTGCGGTGCCGCAAGTGCCCGCGACTGGTGGTGTATCGGGAGGAGGTCGCTCGCGACAAGAGATTAGCCTTCCGCGAGTGGGACTACTGGGGGAAGCCGGTGCCGGGATTCGGCGACCCGTCCGCGAAGCTGCTGATTCTCGGCTTGGCTCCCGCAGTACACGGCGCGAACCGTACTGGACGAATGTTCACGGGAGACCGCTCCGGTGATTTTTTGTACAAGGCGCTGTACAACACCGGATTCGCGAACCAGCCGACTTCGGTGCGAATGGGCGACGGGCTCAAGCTGAGGAATGCGTATATCTCTGCAGGGGCGCGTTGCGCGCCGCCGGCGAATAACCCTTTGCCATCGGAGTTGGAGAATTGCCGCCCATATTTCGAGCGCGAGCTGGAGATTTTGCGGCCAAAAGCAATTCTGGCGCTGGGAAGTATCGCTATGCGCGTTTACCTGTCGATTCTGAAACGCGAGGGGAAAATTCAGACCTTCGCTCGCTATTCATTTGTGCATGGGGCGAGCTATTCGTTTGAGGGCCATTCGCCGAAATTGTTCGCGTCGTATCATCCCAGCCAGCAGAACACTTTTACCGGCAAGCTCACTGAAACGATGCTGGCGGATGTGCTGCTCGGGATTCGCGATTTCCTCAGCGGGCGAACTGTTGAACCGCGAGCACGCTAGCGCGCTATCTGATGCCGCTGCCGCGAGTGCTCGATTGACACTGTTGCGGCGCGCTTGTTAGCCTGCTCAGGACGCAATGTCTCCTCCGCGTCAGTCCCACCCTCTTCTATGGCTCACGAACCCCACACGGCAGCCGCCATCGAATTTGAAGATGCCACCTACCGCTTGCCTCAAGGAAAAATTCTGCTGCAGCGCGTACGTTTGCGCGTGCCGGTCGGCGAGACGCTGGTGCTGCTGGGGCGCAGCGGCGCGGGAAAAACCACGGCCCTGAAGCTGATCAACCGGCTGCTCGAGCCGAGCGGCGGTGCCGTGCGAGTCGATGGAAAATCCACAATGGAATGGGATGTTATTGCACTGCGGCGGCGCATCGGATACGTGATCCAGGAGGCTGGGCTTTTCCCGCATTACACCGTGGGCGAAAACGTCGCAGTGGTGCCGAAGCTCGAAGGATGGTCGGAAGACCGGCAACGGAGGCGCGTACGCGAGTTGCTGGCCCTGGTGGGGCTCGAGCCGGACGAATTCCGCGAGCGGTATCCGCACGAACTTTCCGGCGGCCAGCGGCAACGCGTGGGAGTGGCGCGAGCGCTGGCGGCCGATCCGCCGATTCTGCTGATGGATGAGCCGTTCGGAGCGCTCGACCCGTTGACGCGGGGCGAAGTGCGGCGCGAATTTCACGAGTTGCAAGCGCGGCTAGGGAAGACCATCGTGATCGTGACGCATGACATCAGCGAGGCATTGCTGCTGGCGACGCGTATTGGATTGATGGACGCGGGCGAGTTGCGTGGAGTTTATTCGCCGCGCGAATTCCTGAATGCGACTGAGCCAGTGGCCGCGGCCTATTTAGCGCAACTGCGCGTGCTGGAAGAGGCCGGGGAGGAAAAATGAAACTGGCGAGTTTCTTCGCGCAGCACGCGGACGAAATTCTGCGCGCGACGGGCGAACACGTCTGCCTGGTGTTTTGGGCGATGCTGATCGCCACTGCGGTGGGCGTGCCGCTCGGAATCCTCGTGACGCGGCGGCCATGGCTCTCGAAACCGATTCTGGGCGGCGCGAACATTGCCGAGACCATCCCAAGCCTGGCGCTGTTCGGATTTTTGTTGCCGGTGCCCTGGCTGGGAGACCGCGCGGAACGGTTGGCGATTGTGGCGCTGGCGCTTTATGCATTGCTACCGATCATTCGCAATACAGTCACGGGAATTGCTGGCGTGGATCGCGCCGTTCGTGAGGCTGCGCGCGGCATGGGCATGACGGACCGGCAGATACTTTGGAAGGTCGAGCTGCCGCTTTCGCTTTCCACGGTGATTGCGGGAGTGCGCGTGGCCACGGTGCTTACGATCGGTATCGCGACAATCGCCGCAGCGGTAGGCACCGGCGGCTTGGGCGAATTTATTTTTCGCGGGCTGGCCATGGTGAATAATCAACTAATTCTTGCCGGCGCTATTCCTGCGGCGATGCTGGCTCTGGCTGCCGATTTTGGTTTTTCTCTGCTCGAGCGGCGCTTCCGGCCAGTGCGATGATGAACCGATGAAGTCGAGCGCGGCGCCGTTGCTGGCTCTGGCTGCTGTGTGCGTACTGCTTTTCGCCGGATGCGGCGCCGGGCGCAAGAACACGGTTGTCATCGGATCCAAAAATTTTCCCGAGCAGGCGCTGCTTGGTGAAATTCTGGCCCAGCAGATCGAAGCGCACACGCACTTCCGCGTGGAGCGGCGTTTTTATCTGGCGGGCAGCTTCATTTGCCAGCAGGCCATGCTCAGCGGACGCATTGACGCTTACGTTGAATATACCGGCACTGCCCTGACCGCAATTTTGCACGATCCGGTGGCGTGGGATCGCGCGAAGGTGCTGGATCAGGTGCAGCGGGAATATGGGCAGCGATTCAAGTTTGATGTGCTGCCGTCGCTAGGGTTCGATGACACGTTCGCCATGGTGATTCGCGGAGGCGATGCGCGGCGGCTGAACGTCAAAACGCTTTCGCAAGCCGCGCAATACACGCCGCAGTGGCGTCCGGGATTCGGGTATGAATTCATGGAGCGGCCCGATGGCTACGCGGGGCTCGCGCGCGCCTATGGGCTGCAATTTGCGGCGCCGCCGCGCATTCTCGATCTCGGCCTGCTGTATCGCGCGCTGCTGTCGGATCAAGTGGACCTAATCGCGGGGAATTCCACCGATGGATTGCTGTCCGCGCGCGACCTGGTGGTGCTGGAAGACGACAAGCACTATTTCCCGCCGTATGACGCTGTGCCCATCGTGCGCGAGCAAAGCGAATCGCAATTTCCCGGATTGCGCGAGGCTGTGGCGAAGCTTGGCGATAAAATCTCGGACGCCGATATGCGCAAGATGAATTATGCCGTGGTGGCGCAGCAGCGGGACATCAGTGACGTGGCGCGGGAATTTTTGCGCGCGAAGCAATTGAACTGACGGCGGAGAGGTGGGCTAGTCCGCGGAAGCGTCGGAAGCGGGCACCAATTCAGGCTCAAATTCGCTGGCCTGCATTTCGGTTGCGAGGGACGAAAACCGTTGCATGATTTCGTTCAGGCGCAGCGTCATGCGGTGGATGGTTTGGATCTGCTCGCGGGTTCTTTCAAATGCCTGGCCAGGCTCGAAGAGAAGCAGGTCGGCGTTGCCCAGAATGGAAGTGAGCGCGTCGTTGACGCCAGGACGCATGTCCAGCATGTAACGGCCGAGCGCGGCATAGGCTTGCGATTCGACAACGCAACGTTCGGCGCGGTGCGCGCGTCCGACTGCTTCGACGCGGCGCAGGATTTCATTTCCGAGCAGACTGAGATTTGCCGCCCAGTCTTCGCGGCGTTCCAGAACCAGCAGAGCGGGGTGGCTGGTTTGTAGCGCATGGCTTTCACGCACTTCCGCCGTCAAGTAGATGACTGGTTTGCCTGTGGCAGCGTTCAGGATGGACAGCAGCAAGGAACGCGCATCGTTGCGCAAGGCGCCGGCGATGATCAGATCGTGCTGCGACGCGGCCGCGGGCCGCCAGGTGTCGCTGGTGGCCAGCGTGATTTCCGGAGCAGACTTTTCGCTTTGCCACCGCGCAAGAAGAGGGCGAGCGAATTCCGGATCGTCCGACAGAATCAAAACACTCGGACGTGCTATCGAGGAACGAGGTTCTTCGCGGTGGGTCACGATTGAAGCTTTTCTGCCTCTTCGATGGACGAGACCAGGCGCTTTGCGCTGATTCCCAGGTTGATGGCGGATTCTGTGTTATTCATGCGCTTGGCGTTCTCCACCCGGCCCTGAAGATAGGAAATCTCCGCGCGCGCGAACGAGAGCGATGAAGCGAGCGCCTTCTGCTCGCCGGAACGCTTGCGCTGATCGATGGCCACGGCCAGCAAAGAACGGGCAACCACGGCACGGCGAATGTCTTCCGACTTCACGCCGTTGTCGCCGGTGAAAGCGGCCACTTCCCAGGAGGAAAGCAGCACCTTGGTGTCCTGCAAAGATATGGTAGCCATGGCGCGCGCGCCGGTGCTGGGAACTCCGGTGAGTTGCTGAGTAATGCGCTTCGCGCAACCTTCCGCACCGAGAGCGTTCGATGAGGCTGGAGCTTCGTCGATATTCTGCGCTTGCTCGGAGCCGGCTTGATCTCCGCGACCCTTCCAGAAGCGGCCCCATTTGAATCTTGGCGCCGGCGTCTCGCGTTTGTTCTGTAGGGCTACGGGACTGTCTTTTGCGGCCTGGTCCACATCCTGAGTGGTTCTCTGAGATTCCGCCTGATGCAGCGCATCCTCCAGGTCGGTTCGCAGCGCCTGGAGCTGCTCGAAGGAGCGCGTGACCGAGCCTTCCGTATAGTCCTTTTGGAATGGCTGTTTCCAGTTCGCACAGAAGTAGCGAAGTTGGGAAGTAGTTTCCGCGGCGGAAAGGCCGGCCCGGCGGCAATCCACCGTCTTCTTGCCTTTCGCTTCAAGGGCGTCGATTGCCTCGCCCATAGCTTTCAAATCGTTATGAAGCACGCGAATAAAAGCACGGCGCAGCAGAAAATTGAAGCGCGAGAAGGCAATCAGGGCCGCGGGCTCGTAAAAGGCGACTCCGATGGAATCTTTCACCAGCCTGCTTTGCTCGAAAATGCCGGTTTCCGTTACGTCGCGAAGGCAATGGCAATATTCGAGGTCCGCCAGGATTTTCTCGAGCGGACCGATGCATTCGCTAGTTTGCGCGGGGCTGGAGATGACCGGCTGTAGAACACGGGCAACGTCGTCGATCCCAATTTCCTCGCGGTAAAGTTCTTCCGGCGCGCACAGCGCAAAGTATTGCGCCAGCAGCCAGTCCAGCTTGTCGCGATGAACGACGGTTCGATCGAGCTTCTTCACGTGGCGCTGGATGAAAGCGCGCAGGCTGGGCTCGCTCCCGTTCAGGATTTCCGAGGGAATCTGGCGGAGCTGATAGGCAAGCACACTCGCGTCGATTTCATCGAGCCACTTCAGGTCGCGGTCGAAGGCGCTACGCGTGGGACGCGCCGGTGGCACTTCGCCCCCGGGATAGGGAGCGGGAATCAGCTTGAATTGCGAAGCAAGGGCGGCATAAATCGGATATGCCAGCCGAGCCTCGGCCCATTGAGCGGCCAATTCAGCATTCGTTTTTTTTGCCTGGCTTGGGTGTGTATCGGCGGAAACTCCGGCAACTCCCGATGGGTTCATAGTGGTAGTCGACAAGGTCTGGCTCACGGTTTGACGATCCAATTCTCGACCTCTCCTTCAAATCGCGCGGCGACGGCTTTACTCCCGTGGTGATAGCGGACAGCTACCACCGTTGCGCGCGCGTCCAGAGATCGGTCCGAACTAACGACGCGAATATGATCTTCAAATTCCAACGGAAGCGACGACACGAACAAAATTTCATTTGCGGTGCCAAATTCCAGAACGGTTCTTTCTTGCAGGCGCCGGCGTCCGTTGCTACGCGTTACCAGCCGAACCGGTATGCGAATCGAGCAAGAATTCGGAAAAAGCTCAGCGAGCTTGTCTATACAGCTTTCTTCAATGGGAGTTGCGACGGCCGCCTCGCGAGGCATCCTGTTTCCTTAGGGCTGAAAGCTTATTGCAAAGCGCACTTGTTCTGGCCCGAACCGAAAAGATGCACGAAGCGGGCCAAAGAAAAGGAGGCGATAGTGACGCTAAGTCTTGGTCGCTGCGTGGATTAAGGGAGAGGCTTCCGTGGTCTTGGTCTCAACCTGAAACACATGCGTCTCATTCGCACCGCCGGCCCCAATCGTCAGCCTATCGCCCAGCCTGGGCGAACTGTGGTCTTTCAGAAGGCCGCAACGGGATGTTATAGCGCTTTAATTTTCGGTAGAGGGTCGCGCGACTGATGCCGAGCATTTTCCCGGCGAGCGCTTTGTCTCCGTGAGCCTGTTCGAACACCCGTTGAATGGTGATCCGTTCCAGGTCAGCAAGCGCCGTGGTTGAAAGCGATGTGCCGTCGTTCACGATCAATCCGGCTTCCTGCGTATCTCGAATCGCCGGAGGCAGGTCTTCCATATCAATCATATTGTCTTCCCCGAGCGCCAGTGCACGAGCAATGCAATTTTCCAACTCGCGGACGTTTCCCGGCCAGTCGTACTGCAGGAATGCTTTCATAACGGCGGTGGAAACCTGAATGGCCCTGCCCGGTGCGTACCGATCCAAAAAACAGTGTACTAGCTGCGGAATATCGGAACGGTGTTCCCGCAACGACGGCAGCCGGATGGTCACTACGTTGAGCCGGAAATAGAGATCTTTGCGGAATGTGCCGCCGCGATAGGCTTCTTCCAGGTCGCGGTTGGTAGCCGCGATCACGCGGACATTAACGGAAACCTTCTCATTGCTGCCCACCGGCCGCACTTCGCGCTCCTGCAGCACCCGCAAAAGCTTGGCCTGCATCTCGAGCGGCAACTCGCCAATTTCGTCCAGGAAGATCGTGCCCCCGTTGGCGGCCTGGAATAGTCCGGATTTCGCTTTGAGCGCGCCGGTAAACGCGCCTTTATGATGGCCGAAAAGTTCGCTTTCCATCAGCGTGGGAACTAACGTGCCGCAATCCACTGCAATAAAGGGCATTTTCGCGAGGGATCCGCGAAAGTGAATGGCGCGGGCAACCAGTTCTTTCCCCGTTCCACTCTCGCCCATGATCAGAACCGGCGCGCGGTTGTCCTTGAGTCGGGAAACGATTCGCAGCACATCCTGGATTTTTCCGGAAGTGCCCACGATTCCGTCCAACTGCGATTCAGTTTCGGCGCGTTCCCTCAGGAAATCGTTTTCGGTGACCAGGCGCACTTTTTCCGCCATGCGCTGAAGCAGCAATCGCAGACGTTCGACGCGAAACGGCTTCTCGATATAGTCGTAAGCCCCCTTGCGCATAGCGTCGACGGCCGATTCGATGGAACCGTATCCGGTCATGATGGCCACTTCGGTACGCGGGTTCGATTGCTTGATCTTGCGGAGAAGGTCGAGGCCCGACATCGTAGACATCTTCAAGTCCGAGAGCACAATGTCGGTGGGGGATCCTTCGAGAAGTTCCGCCGCGGTTTCGGCGCTTTCCGCTTCGCCACACACGAAGCCAAGGCCCTGCCCCACTGTCAGGCACAGCCGCCGGATGCTCTGTTCGTCATCGACTACCAGAAAGCGAAGCCTCAACTCATCCGTCATAGTTTTTTTAAGTCCCAGTCGACTGAAACTCGTCAGCGGGGCTGAATTTTGCCCGCCGCTGCAACACGCTGCCACCCACGCGCCTCAGGGTTACTTACGAACACAAAGGCGCTATTTCGGTTGATGGAACGAAGTTATGAGCCATCTCAAAATGAGTCAACGACACGGGTAACTCGTGTTGCGTAAGTGCCAACTCGGAACAGTCGTAATTTGAGACACTTTCGGCCCCGCTTTACCCCTCAATGAGACAACTCCCCCCATTGCAGCTGGAGAGCACAGCTCTCAAACCCCAACTCACACCGAAGCAGTAACTTGCCGAGGTTATCGCTTTGGAACAAATGTGCCGATGGCACTGGCCGTGCAATTTCACTCACCGGATTTCCATGCGGGCGCGCCACGGCCGGCACGAGAGACCGACAAATGCGAGTCTGGCCGCTCAACACGCGGTCAAAGATTGTTTGTTTCTAACAATTTGATGGAAGAAGCCCCGGCATGAACAGGAGAACGGCGGCGAATGCGGACCCGGGGGAGGCATCTTGATGACGATCGGTAAGAAGCTCTATCTGAGATTTGGCGCGGTCCTTGCGATCATGCTCTGTTTGCTGATGCTGAATATTTTTACTCTTCGGCGTCAATTCGCGGCCCGAGCGGCGGTGGCCTCGACGCTCTTTGACGTACAGACCATCGAAAGCGTGCGCTACCAGATCATGGAGAACCGCCTGGCGCTCGGCGATTATCTTCGCAGCGGAGACCGGCGCGACGAAGAGCGCGTGAACAAAGGCGTGAACGATTTACGCCAGTTGCTGCACCAGGGAGAGGGTATGGCGGAAGACCCGGAATTGCGCGGAGCTCTCGCACAGGTGGAGGAGAACGAGCGCGTCTGGGCGGATAGTTTTGCCAGTTCGATGTTGCAGAAACGGCACCAGGTGGACTCCGGGAAAGCGACAATCTCGGAACTCGAAGCCTATTATCTGCAGCAAAATCCTGGCGGTTTTAACAGTAAGTCCAACAGCATTTTGGATGAGGCGAGCCGCGAGGTACGACGGGCGCAGGAGAGGTCCAATGAATCTTCCGACTCTGCCACCATGTGGACCGCCATTGTGGCCACAGTGGGGACACTACTGGCGCTGTTGCTCGGTGGACTGATCGCATTTCACACCGCGAAATCCATTCAGGAGCCGCTGCATTATTTCATCAATGTGGCCCGTCGGATCGGAGAAACGGGCGACCTGGACCAGTCGATTGACATTAACCGCAGCGATGAAGTGGGTCTGCTCGCCGAACACTTCAACAAGATGATCGTGCATTTGAAGGAGATGGCTTCGGTTTCGGCGGCCATTGCCGAAGGCGAGCTCTCTGTTTCAGTGAAGCCACGCTCGGAGCGCGACACCATGGCCACCGCTTTTGAGCGCATGACGCATGGGTTGCGCGAGATCGTGCGGCAGGTGCGTGATAGCGCTTCGCAAGTGGCCGCGGGCGCCGGGCAAATGGCCGGCGCGTCGGACGAATCGGCAAAAGTGAGCGTCCGCGCGGCCTCCGCTATCGATGAAGTGACCAGCACCATGCATGAGATGAGCATCAACGTCCAAAATGTCGTGAAAAACACGCAAGTGCAATCGTCGAGTGTCGCGGAAACCTCCGCATCGATCGACGATATGGTCACCTCGATTCAGCGAGTGGCGGACACTGCAAGATTGTTGGTGGAAATGTCGCATCGCTCACGGGAAGAGGCCAAAACCGGCATGTCCACCATGGATAAAGCCACCGCAGGCCTCAACCGCGCCAGCCAATCGATTCAGTCTTCCTCCGAGATTATCGATGCGCTGGGACGTCGCGCGGACGATATCGGCAAAATCGTGGAAGTGATCGATGACTTGGCTGAGCAGACCAACCTGTTGGCCTTGAATGCAGCCATTGAGGCCGCGCGTGCCGGTGAACACGGATTGGGCTTTGCGGTGGTGGCCGAGGAAGTGCGCAAACTCGCCGAAAAATCCACGCAGTCCACCAAGGAAATTTCGGAACTGATTGAAGGCATTCAGAAGGAAGCGCGCGAAGCCGTGGACAACATGGAACACAGCACCACCATGGTGCACGAAGGCTTGGTGCTGAATAAGGATCTCAGCATCGCGCTCGACAAAATCTCCGCCGTGGTTTCTGAGGTGTACAAATTCTCCCAGGAGATCGGCGCCGCAACCACGGAGCAGTCCAACGGCTCGGCGCAGATCGCCAAAGCCACCAATCGCCTTACAGAAATTACCCACGAGATCAATTCCTCTGTCGAGGAGCAGGCTACCGGTGTCCAAGCGGTAGCTCGCGCGATGAACCGCATGCGCGAGATGGTGCAGCAATCGACTTCGAGCTCCACCGAACTCGCCGCGGCAGCCGAGCAAATGTCCAAGCTATCGCGGGCGCTTCTCGAGTCCATGGACCGCTTTGCCATCGATGAAAGCCACCCGCCGCAGCCGCCGAGGCCTCTGCCAAGAAACACCAGCGTCCGGCCCGAGCCGAAACCTATCCCGGAATATGCCGAGACGCTGCGGTCCTGAGCGGCGGGCGAACCATGGATAAGGAACTCCAGATCGTCGGATTCCAGATCGGGGCCGAAACCTTCGGGCTGCCGATTGCCGCCGTGCGCGAAATCATTCGCGTGCCCGAGATTACCGCGGTTCCAAATGTGCCGGATCACATCGTAGGTGTGATCAACCTCCGCGGAAAAATTGTTCCGGTAATCGATTTGCCGAAGAGATTCGGCGCGGCTCCTTCGGAGCGAAACGCCAAAAATCGCATTGTTGTAGCGGAGCTCGACGGGCGATCGGTGGGACTCATCGTTCATTCGGCGTCCGAAGTCCTGCGGCTGCCGCAGTCTAAGATCGAAAGTCCTCAGGATCTATTTTCCGATAGCTCCATCGACTACGTATCGGGCGTAGGCAAATTGAATGGGCGGCTCGTGATTCTTCTCGATCTGCAAAAGATTGCCAGGCGAGGAGAATTGCGCAACGCGGACCTGCACGAACAATTCGCCACGCCCAGCGCAGTAACAGTCGTGTAACACATACAGCCCGGAACTCAGGTTCAGGAGAGAACATGCCCACGCTCGCGGCGGACATTCCGGTTAGCCAGGCTGAATTGAGGCTCCTGCAGACGCTCATCTATCAGGAATGCGGGATGTTTTTCGACGAACGCCGCATGCAGTTTTTGCAGGAGCGCGTGCAGCAGCGGTTGAAAACGTCCCAACTGGAGTCGTTTTACAGCTATTACCTGCTGCTTACGTCGGCGGAGGGCCGACATGAACTGTCTGCGCTGCTCGAGCACCTCAGCGTGATCGAAACCAGTTTTTTCCGGATCCGTCCACAGCTCGAAATTTTCAAGAAGCAGGTTTTGGACGATCTGTTGAAGCGGAAGGAAGCAGCGCGCGATTACAGTCTGCGCATCTGGAGCGCCGGATGCTCCACCGGGCAGGAGCCCTACACGCTGGCCATGCTGATTTGCGACGCTCTGGCATATTACGGGCTGCGCGGCTCGCCGCTGCCAGAGAAAATGATTCCGCGGCCGCTGGTTCCTGCGCCATGGAATGTCGAAATCCTGGCTTCGGACATCAATTATTCGGCACTGCTCACCGCGCAGCAGGGAAGCTACACCGAGGCACAGATGGAGACGGTCGATTATCCCTCCCGCCTGCGCTATTTCGACAAAGCCGGCGACCGCTATTTGGTGAAGCCGGAACTGAAAAAGTTCGTCCACTTCGATTTCCACAACCTGAAAACGGAATTCCTGCCGCTTCGAAATGACGTGATCTTCTGCCGCAACGTAATGATCTATTTCGACGCCGCGGAGCAGCGGCGTCTGATCGACAAGCTGAATTATTGCCTGAATCCCGAAGGCTATCTCTTTGTCGGGCACGCGGAGAGCCTGGCTGGTCTTACAGAGAAATTGCGCGCGGTTCATCAGAACGGGGCAACCGTGTACCAGCGCGTTGAAAAGGCGGCTCGGTGAATTTTCCCTCGAATCAGCACGCTTCGGAGCTTCTAGAAGTTTTCTTCGAGAGCGCCGACGAAATTCTGGAAGGGATGAATCGCGCAGGCTTGGCGCTCGAAGCGAATCCAGGTGATGTGAAGCATCTGCGCCATGTTCGCCGCGCGGTGCACACGCTCAAGGGAGACTCCGCGGCTTGCGGATTCCGGGAACTCAGCGAGTTAGCCCACCGTCTGGAAGATGTGCTCACGCCGGAAGTCGCGGGCAAAAATACGCAGAAGATCGCGGAAGTGGTGCTGGCGGCCACCGATTCATTCCAGCAATGTCTGGCGGCGCACCGCCGAAATGAGGCGCCTCCCGCCTCGAACAGTTTGCGGGAACTTATCAATGACTTGTTGCGCGAGCACGAGAATGCCGAATCGCCCCCTTCGCAGGCGAAGCCGGAGTGGACGGAGTATGAGCGGCTGCTCATTGAGGAGGCCAACCGGCGAGGCGAGCGCGTCTGTCAAGTATCAGTGCGTCTTACGCTCGAATCACAAGCCATCGGATTCGAGCTGGCGCGCAAGGCGCTCGAAAGCGCGGGCCGCGTAATCGCTCTTCAACCTAAGGAGTTCGTCGCGTCCGCAACCGCTTCATGGGTACATGCTGCGTTGGCAACCCCTGTTCCAACAGAGCACCTGAAACGGAGATGCTCCGTGCCGTCGATCGTTGCCGAAGTAGCCGTGGAAATTTTGGACGTGCCGGCGCCCGCGTCCGCGGCATCCCATGGCGCTGCGAACGACGCGCTCCAGGTGCTGTTGGAAGCAGAAGCCGCCGCCACCACACGCACCTTGCCCAGCACGCCAAGAGCGATTCCGCAACCTTCGGAGACAAGCAGCTTGCGCGTGGAGCCGGTTCGCATCGACAGCGTGATGAACCTGGTCGGCGAGCTGATCATCGGCAAATCGATGTTGCAGCGTGCCGTGGATGATTTTGGCCGCCGCTATCCGAAAGATCCGCTGCGGGGCAAGTTTTCCGACGCGCTTTCCTTTCAGTCCCGGGTGCTGGGCGAGTTGCAAAAATCCGTGATGAAGATTCGCATGGTGCCCGTCGAGCAGCTTTTCCGGCGTTTTCCGCGCATCGTGCGGGATGTGGCGCGGCTGCGCAACAAGGAAATCGCGCTGGAGGTTCGCGGGCAGAACACGGACCTCGACAAAAGTATTCTCGATACGCTGGCCGAGCCGGTGGCTCATTTGGTCCGTAATTCGGCCGACCACGGGATTGAATCCACCTCCGCGCGCAAGACCGCGGGAAAGCCGGCGCGCGGAATGATTCGGCTCAGCGCTTACCACGAAGGCGATCAGGTGGTGATTGAAGTGGCCGACGACGGGTGCGGGCTGGACAAGGAACGAATTCTGCAGCGTGCTATTGAGCGCGGTATTGTCACGCCAAATGAGGCTCAAAAACTCAGCGATTCCGAAGCGCAGCAATTGATTTTCCGCGCCGGCCTGAGTACCGCCGAAGAAATTACCGAGATATCAGGTCGCGGAGTGGGACTCGATGTCGTCAAGTCCGTGCTGGAGAACTTGAAGGGTTCCATCGAAGTGCACAGCGAACACGGGCGCGGCACTACCTTTCGGCTGCTCGTGCCGTTGACCCTGGCCAGCATTCAAGCCCTCCTTTTCAACGTGAACGAGCGCTTGTACGCCGTACCCATCGCCTCGGTGGTGGAAATTACGCGCGTCGCCGAAGGCCAGATCCATCGCATTGAGGGCAGGGAAGTGTTTCAACTCCGCCATCAGCTTCTGACGCTGATGCGCCTGGAACAACTGGAGCCTGTCTCACGCAACGAGCACCAGAAAAGAACCTTTGTGATCGTAATCGGAACGGGCGCTCGCCGCTTTGGCCTGGCAGTGGACAAGCTCATGGGCGAAGAAGAGTTGGTTATCAAAGCGCTCGAAGATCAATTGGTTACGTCTCCGCTCATCAGCGGGGCGTCCATACTTGGTGATGGAACAGTGGTGTTGATTCTAAACGTGTCCGCGCTCGTCTCCCAGTACACGAAAGCGGTTCCGGCAGGAGCGATGGCATGAGCCGCAAGATTCGTGTGCTGGTGGTTGACGATTCGGCGTTGATGCGGAAGCTGATTCCTGAAACCTTGCGGCGCGACCCCTCCATTGAAGTAGTGGGCACCGCGATGGATGGTTTAATCGGGCTGAAGCGTATCGAAGACTTGCATCCGGATGTGGTCACTCTCGACCTGGAAATGCCGCGGATGGATGGAATGGAAATGCTGCGGCAGATTACCCGCAAGCAGCGCATTCCGGTGATCATTTTTGGCGCGCGCTCCGAGCAAGGCGCCGATTTTGCGTTGCGAGCGCTTTCGGTAGGTGCCTTTGATGTGGTCACTAAGCCAGACGAAGCCGCTTCCGGCAATCTGGAACAAGTCGCTGCGGAGCTAGCCTCTCGCGTCAGGGCTGCCGCGAAAGCCGGCGCGCCAAAGCTGATACCTGGCGAAGAACTGCTCCCGAATCAAGCGCGCAAAGTCCTACTCGGTCCGCGGCCAGCCTCGCGTGTGATTGGAATCGGTGTCTCGACCGGCGGCCCCGCCGCTCTGCAATATCTGTTCTCGCAACTTCCCGCCACTTTCCCAGGCTGTCTCATGGTGGTTCAGCACATGCCTGAAGGGTTCACGGAAAGATTCGCCCGGCGTCTGAACGATTCTTCGGCCATTGAAGTCAAAGAGGCGCGATCGGGCGATCTGCTGCTCGCAGGCCGCGCTTTGATTTGCCCGGGAAACCGTCACCTGAGAGTCCGTCGCATGGACCGCGGAGACGTGGCCATGGTAGTCGATGCCGCGCCGGTAAATGGCCACAAGCCTTCGGTGGATGTCTTATTCAATTCATTGGCGCAGGAATTTCGTGCCAAATCGGCCGCCGTTCTGATGACAGGCATGGGTGAGGATGGCGTTGCGGGTCTGGGAGCGGTTCGGGCTGCGGGAGGATACACCGTCGCGCAAAGTCCCGAAACCTGCGTGGTGGACAGCATGCCCCGCTCGGCAATCGATCGCAGGTTTGCGCTCCGTGTGGTTCCGCTGGATCAGATGGCGGGCGCACTGGAAGCGATCGGCGAGCCGAGCCAAGAATGTGCCTCCGGGCTGAGCCATTCGCCAGTAAGTTCCGCAACCAGTCCAACAGTCAGTCCCGACGATGTCGCGATGAGAAGGAGATCGCTATGAGCGGATTTGAACCCTTGCGGCGAAAACAGGACGGCCAGCCAGTTCGTTTCCTGATCGTCGACGACTCCGTTTTCGCCCGCAAGAGCATCGCGAAAATGGTGGAGAACTTTGGCGGCCAGGTGGTCGGCGAAGCGGGCGACGGCTGCACCGCAATCACCGAATATGCGCGCACCCGCCCCGACATGGTCCTCATGGATATCACCATGCCCCACATGGAAGGCATTGAAGCTGTCGAGCGCATCGTGAAGCAGGATCCCGAAGCGCGCGTGGTCATGGTCTCCTCTGTGGGATACCAGGAAAACATTCTGGCCGCGCTGCAAAAAGGCGCGCGCCATTTCGTGCAGAAGCCGGTGAAGGCCGATGTGCTTTATGACGTATTACGCTTCGTCTTGGCTCAGGAAGCGCCTGCCCCAATGGCTGCTCAGGGAGGAAATCAATGAAGATGGATTTGATTCAGCCGTTCATCGGCTCGCTCGATGCTGTGTTGGCGCAAATGACCGGCGCACCGGTCACCATCGCCGATGTGACCATGGAAGAAGAGGCTTACCAGCGCAAGGGCATCGCAGCGGTGGTCGTTTTCCAGGGACAAATCGAGGGCCGCGTTGTAGTCGATGTGGATCCCGGCGTCGCCGCGAAAGTCGCCGGAAATATGTCCGGCGGGGAAGTCGAGGCTTCGGAACCAATCGTCCCCGAAGCTATCTGCGAGCTCGCCAACATGGTGATTGGCAATGCCGTCACGCAGTTGAACGATCAAGGCTCGCAATTCAAAGTCTTGCCGCCCTCGATCCTCACCGAAGAGCAATGCGCGAAAATCGGCTCGGACTCCGAAGCGACCATTCTTTCGTTTCACACTCCGGCCGGCGAAGTTCGCTTGAACATTTCCATGCACTATCACACCCGACGGTTCGGCGAACGCTCGCCGGTAGCAATGGTCAGGTAAGCTCCACTCGAAGATCGCGCATTCTGATTAGCGCGCCCGCGGTCCCACGCGGCGATACTCTGTGCCATGCCGGAACAATCCAGCCTTCGGCAATTCCTCTGAATACACCACGCGTGCGGGAAGGAAAATATTCGCCGAATCCGGCGAATAGGGGACGGCCACTTCGATTGGCGCATTGGCTTCGAATCGCCGCTTACTGCGGAAACACATGCCAATCGGGGAAATGTCCTCGCAGACAGCAAGTTCGTCATCCTCGCCGGATTGGCGGATGCATGCCGTGAGTCGCGTTTGCACCCGCAACCGCTGCCGCTCGCGCTGCTCCCCATTCCCGGGTTGCGGTTCCGCGGTTTCGGGGGCGCGTCGTGCCTTTGTTCCGCGGCTCGATGATTTTTTCTCTTCTTCGTGCGGCACCTGAACCCAGATGCTCGGCACATTGCATTTCTTGCAGTGCCGTGCGATTCCACGATTGCTCTCGAATGCCCGCAGTTCCATTTCGTTGAGGTAAGCCACCTCGCGCTGGTGGCAGTAGGTGCACTCCAGCAACATTTTGGCAACCGCTTCAGAGCTTTCCAGCACGGCCGGAAAGTCGACGCCCCACATATCGACTTCTTCACCCAGGATCTCCAGGCTGTAGAGATACCCGTCGCCCTGGCGTCCCATTTGATTGACGATACGCGCCTGGCCTTGCCTGCTCGACTCTGCTGGCGCCCGGCGGCGAATATGGATCTTCTGTTCGGGCTTCAAGTCGCGGGCCAGCGCAATGAGCGCTCCATTTTGGCTGACCATCACTGTTTTTGCCGGCTCATGGAATTCCTGGCCGTGCGCGTCAGTGCCCGAAGCGTCCAGCAGAACCGTCAGCGAAACCCGGTCGCTCGCGCGGCGCGAAGTTAAGGTCATTGCTTCCTCCCAAGGGCCGCCTATAAGTGCAATAGCATACCCCGATTAAGGCAAGTGTTACGACGTGCGGGGCGGTCCCACGGTTTTCCGGCAGGCACGGGTTACAATGCCCTGACACAGAGGCGGCTGTCTCGCAAAATTACGGAGTTCCGACGTTGAACCTTGAATTGGATGAAGAGCAGCAGCTTTTGCAGAAAAGCGTCCGCGACTTTGCCGAAGCGGAGGTAAGCCCGCGCGCAAAGGATCTCGACGATACCGGACATTTCCCGCTCGATCTTTTTCAAAAGGCCGCCCGGCTTGGATTGACCGCCGTAGCCATTCCCGAGGTTGAAGGTGGATCGGGAATGGACCACCTGAGTTATTCCATCGTGATCGAGGAAGTATCTCGCGCTTGCGCTTCCACCGGCGTGATTCTCTCCGTCCAGAATTCGCTCTACTGCGATCCCGTCTTTCGATTTGGAACCGAAGAACAAAAAAGGAAATTTCTCGCTCCGTTCGCCCGAGGAGAAAAAATCGGCTGCTACGCTCTCACCGAGCCCCAGGCCGGTTCCAACGCCGCCGCGCTCGCTACGAAGGCCGTTCTAAAAGGCGACCGCTATATCGTGAATGGGGCCAAAGCCTGGATCACCAATGGGGGCGTGGCCGATGCTGCCATCATTTTCGTGAATACGCATCCCGAAAAAGGCGAGAAGGGGATTACCGCGCTCCTCGTGGAAAAAGGGACGCCGGGATTCAGTGCAGGAAAAGAGGAAAAGAAGCTGGGAATTCACGCTACGGCCTGCGCAGAGCTTTCCTTTGCGGAATGCGAAGTGCCTGTTGGGAATCGGCTCGGCCAGGAAGGCGAAGGCTACAAGATCGCGCTATCCACACTGGACGGCGGCCGCATCGGCATTGCGGCGCAGGCAGTCGGAATCGCGCAGGGCGCATTCGAAGCGGCGCTTTCTTACGCGCAGCAGCGCCAGGCCTTCGGGCATCCCATTTCTGAGTTTCAAGCAATCCAATTCATGCTCGCGGACATGACCACGGAAATTGGAGCGGCGCGGTTGCTGGTGCGTCGCGCCGCCTGGAAGCAGGACGCGGGCACGCGCTTTACCATGGAAGCTTCCGTGGCCAAACTTTTCGCCAGCGAAATGACTACGCGCGTGGCGCACAAAGCAATTCAAATCCACGGCGGTTACGGGTACAGCCACGAGTACCCGGTGGAACGCGCCTACCGCGACGCGCGCATCACCGAAATTTACGAAGGCACCAGCGAAATTCAGCGTCTGGTGATCGCCGCCTCTCTTCTGCGAGCGGGCTAATCCTCAAGTTCGCATGATTGACCGCCGGCACGATCCCGCATTTACTTTACGAATTCCGGTTTCTCGCCTTTTGCCCAGGGATCGTAATTCAGCACAAATTTCACCCGGTCCGAAATGGGCGGGTGGGTATAAAACAAAAACACGTCGATCGGATTCGGATCGGGATCCGACAATGAAGACTCGCCTTCCACCTGGAAGGAATCCGCAGTCACTTGTCCCGCATCGGGCAGAATTCCATGCGTCACTTCCAGCCCGTACACATCCGCCTGATGCTCCACATGTCGACTGTAGGCATTCGAGATCGGATCGAACAGGAAACTGAAAATCGAAAGCAGCAGCAATAGCGCAGGCAACGACGCCCAGTCATCCAGCCCCCGCACGTGCCATCCGCTGCCCCATTTCGCCAGCATCCATCCAATACTTCGATAACCAAGCCACAGCATTGCGAACAGCACCACCAGCGTGAAGATCAGCCCTTTCCACACGTGCCCCAGCACGTAATGTCCCATCTCATGCCCCAGCACGGACACAATCTCTGGCGTCGTTTCCTTGTCGATGGTTGTATCCCAAACCACGATGCGCTTCGACGCTCCCAACCCGCTTACGTACGCGTTCATCGTCGGCGTCTTGTCGCTCGCCTTCATCCAGAACATCCGATCCGGTGGAATGTTCAGCCCCGCGCGCGCCACCACCTTCTCCAGCTCCACCACCAGCGCCGGATCTTTTTGTTGCAGTGGCGCGAAGGTGAAGAACATCGGCTCCAGCACAAATGGTTCGACGAACGAAAGGAAGACGATGATCGGCACCGACACCAGCCAGAAGTAAAACCACCATTTGCGCGGCGACTTCCGGATCACTCCATACAAAATCCAAACCATGAAGCCGCCAATCACCATGAAAATCAAAATGCCCTTGGTCCAATCCCATGCCAGCGCACCCCAGCCTTCCACCGATAATCCATATTTCGTTGAAACAATATGTTCGTAAATTGACAGTGGAGACTCCAGCACCGCCACCAGCAGGATCAGCGCTGGCGTGAATACGAAAGCCTGCACCAATCGATTTTTCGAAACTCTTTCCGCCCAATCCCGGAATTTCGGCGCCAATCCAAGCTTCAGCGCCAGCCAAAACACGAAGATTCCGTAAAACGCGTCAATCAGGTTCAACGCAAAGTGGATTCGTCCCAGTGTTTTCGCTTTTCTATATAGATCCGGAGGAAGGGTGTACGCGGTTACTCTGGCTTGCGACTCAATCGGCCGGACGATTTCCTGCCGCGGCGTGGTCTGGTGATTCGTCTGCGCTGCGGCGAAAGCTTGTTCTCCGCCCGGCGCATTCCCCGGCGCGGCCGCGGTAATTCGCGAGCCTGCCAGAGCCGCCGCGAAAAGTGAAAATCCTAAAACTACTGCGCGAAGCCAGCATCTCTTCATTAGTCGGCTCCTGAAACGATTCTGGCATAATACGCACCATGTCAGCCATCAGCCCCACTCAGAGTCCTACCGTAAATCGCCAATTCATTCTCGTCGCGCGTCCTGTGGGATTGCCGAAGGAATCCGATTTCGAGCTCGTCGAGCTTCCGTTGCCTTCTCTCGCGGACGGCCAGATTTTGTTGCGGACGCACTTTCTCTCGGTCGATCCTTACATGCGCAGCCGCATCAGCGGCATCCGCACCTACGCCGATCCTGTGAACATCGGCCAGCGCATGGTCGGCGGCACCGTGAGAGAAGTCATCGAATCGAAGAATTCGAAATTCCAAGTCGGCGGATTTTACGAAGGTTACTGGGGCTGGCAGGAGTATTTTGTATCAACGGGAGAGCGGCTTCGCAAGCTCGATCCTGCTTTCGCTCCGATTTCCACCGCGCTGGGCGTTCTCGGGATGCCCGGCATGACTGCCTTTTTCGGTCTGCTCGATATCTGCAATCCTCAGCCCGGCGAAACCGTGTTAGTTTCCGGCGCCGCCGGTGCGGTCGGCTCGCTCGTCGGACAAATCGCCAAAATTATCGGCTGCCGCGCGGTTGGCATCGCCGGCAGCGACGAGAAAATCGCCTGGCTCGTCAATGAACTTGGCTTTGATGCCGCCTTCAATTACAAGACCGCCGAAAATTACGTGGAAGCCCTGAAGAAAGTTTGCCCCAACGGAGTCGACTGCTATTTCGACAACGTCGGCGGCGCCATCACGGACGCCGTTTTTCCTGTGCTCAATTCCCAATCCCGCATTTCCATTTGTGGACAAATCGCGCAATACAATGCCACTAAGCCTGAGCCCGGCCTGCGCAATTTCATTTACTTACTCACGAAACAGGCCCGCGCGGAAGGTTTTCTCGTCTATCAGTTCACCGACCGCTATCCCGAAGGCATCGCGCAAATGGCCAAGTGGATCGCCGAAGGAAAGCTCAAATACCGCGAGCAGACCGTCGAAGGATTTGAGAAGGCGCCCGCCGCCCTGATTGGCCTTTTCCATGGCGACAACACCGGGAAAATGCTGGTTCACGTCGCCAACGCTCAGTAAATCCCCGAATCCCGTTTTGTTCGGTTCCCCCCTGCTTTCGGACAGCGAAAGCTGTCTCTACGGCCCGTTTACTCCTTCGGTCTGTGCTTCCAACCTTATTTGCGCGGCCTGCTTACGCATGACTAGTATAAAGAGGGTGATAAAATGGCCTTGATTGGGAGAATTCTTATGCGACGTTCGGCTTTGACGATGGCGATTCTATCTGTTGCGCTCGCGGGCACCGCGGCCGCGCGGCAATCTGCTTCGCAGGAAGACTCTCTCGCCGCTGCTGCTCGCCGCGCTCGCGAGCAAAAGAAGGATCAGCCAAAGCCGGTGCGCGTCTGGGACAACGACAACATTCCCAAGAAGGCCGACGAAATAACCGTCCTCAACAGTCATCAAACCGCCGCTGCCACGGCCGATTCTGCCGCCGCCTCTGACGGCAACAAACAGGTACCGCCTGCAGTCCAGGATTCGTCAGCCGAAAAGAAAGCCAAGCTCGAAGCGGATCTGGCTGCCGCCAAAGAAGATCTGCAAACCTTGCAGAACGATCTCGACATTCTCAAGCGCAAGTTCGTTCTCGACCAGCAGACCTACTACAGCAAGCCGAATTACACTACCGATAAAGACGGTGCCGCGGCCCTCAGCGACGAGCAATCTCAGATCGACGCCAAGCAACTCGACATGGGCGCTGCTCAGCAGAAAATCACCGACCTGCAAGCCCAACTCAACGTTCTCGCCGAGCAAAAACAGCCGAAATAACAATTTGCCAGCGAGCAATCGGGTTCAAATCACCCCAGGCCCATCAACGAAGTCCACGTTTCTCGTACTTCATTGACTGCGTGAGTCTCGCCCTTTTCCGCGGAATCTCCTCCGCCGGACGAAATCCACAGCCCGCAAGCCTTGCCCCACTAATTGTATTCATTTCCCATTGACACACTAGCAACACTGCCGCAAAATTCACGCCAGCTTTTCAGTATTAGGCTTTGTTCCCGCTGGACGCGATGATTTCTCATCGCCTTTTCGGCGGCATCTCTTCTCAGAAGAGGGACGATGCAATATCTGCCCGGCTGGACTGTTCAATGCCTGAACGCTGAATGCGCCGCCCGTGGCCAATGGCTGCGGGTGGAAACCTCTTCGCAGGAGTGCTGCAGCAATTGCGGCGCGCCGCTTCAGAATGTTCCTCCGCCGCTCGGCCCCCGCCTTCGTCTCCGCCCGCGGCCTCTGGCCAGCTATCGCCCCATGGGCCATCGCCGGTAACGCCAAAGTCCGACGGTCACGCTACAAGATTCCGATTGTGGTGGGTGCCTCTTTTCCCTCTTTTAAATCGCTATTTCAATTTCAGGAAAACTTAGGAATTTGTTGTAGCCAAAAAGAGGTGAGCGGCTGGCGGGGGAACCAGCCGCTCGGGGCATGGGGTCTATCTAGGTGCAGGAATTTGAGTCCGTCTCCGGAGCGCCCCGGCACGGCTCAGGGGCTTTCCTTCCCTGTTCCCTGCCGGAGCGCTGAGCCAGTCTCAAATCCAAGGTGATAATGCCTGGGGCTTTCGCCGCGGTCGATAGGACGGAAGGTTCAATTAGTTTTAGTACGAAAGTCCTACGAACAAAACGGTTCGGGCAAAGGGTGGAAGTCTTCATCGCGTTCAAATTTAGCGATGGCTGCTGTTTGCGGCGGCTTGCTCGATGTACTACGATGCTCCCTCGCGAATGACTGATCCCTCTTCTCCCGCCGCCAAATCCCGCGCCAGCGAAATGCTTTGGGAGTTCTGGTACCCCGCGATGCGCACTCGCGAGCTGCGCTCCTCGAAGCTTCAGCGCGTGTTGTTGCTCGACGTGCCGCTGGTTCTCGGCCGCGATTCCGTCAGGAAGCCGTTTGCCTTGCGCGATATTTGTCCGCATCGTGCTTATCCGCTTTCCTTCGGACAGTTCGACGGCGCCAACGTCGAATGCGCCTACCACGGCTGGCAGTTTGACGCTCACACCGGCCAATGCCGCGTGATTCCTTCGCTCACTCCAGACTCAAAGCTCAAGTGCGAACGCATCTATGCCGGCAGCTTTGCCTGCGAAGAGCGAGACGGCTACATCTGGGTGTTCATGTCCAATCCCGAAGGCCGCTCGCTGCAAGCTCCCCCGCCTGCGGTGCCGGAGCTTCCCACCTTCAGCGCTCGCTATCAAATGGCTCGGCTCTGGGCCTATCTTCCTTGCGGCATCGACCAGGCCATCATCGGCCTCATGGATCCCGCGCACGGCCCTTTCGTGCATCAGGCCTGGTGGTGGCGCACCCGCCATAGCATTCGCGAAAAGGCCAAGCAGTTTGAGCCCATCCCCAATGGTTTTCGCATGAGCCCGCACGCGCCGTCCGCGAACAGCGCGCCTTACAAGATTTTGAAATGGATTACCGGTGAGCCCGCCACTACCACCATCGACTTCGTTTTGCCTAATCAGCGCTTTGAGCAGATTCGCGCCCGCAAATACTGGCTCTCCAGCCGCACCACCGTCACTCCCGTTACGTCTGAGCTTTGCCGTCTCGACTTCTGCGCTGCCTGGAACATTCTGCCGTGGATTCCCATCGTGCCCTTCATCCTCGACGTTCTTGGCCCGCGCTTCATTCGCCAGGATACCGAAGTGATTCAGAAGCAGTCGCTCGGATTGAAATACGAAGATCGCATGATGCTGGTGGACGACGCGGACCGCCAGGCGCGCTGGTATTTCGAATTAAAGGCTGCTCATGCGGAATCCAGACGCACCGGCGAACCCATGCGCCATCCGATGACTGGCCCGGTTACCCTGCGCTGGCGGTCGTAATATCAGCCACCCAGAAACGGAAAGTGTTCCGCAGCAGCCATGAAGAACAGCATTGGAAACGAAAGCCAGAATCCCACGCGCGATGCCAGAAAACTCCAGCGTGCCAGCCGCTCCGCTTCCGCTGGCATCGGCGCTTCCTGTTCTGCAGTCGCGCGCGTCCACGCAATCAATTTTTTCTGAACGCGCCACACCACTCCCCAGGTGTTCAGCAGCATCAGCAGTCCCAGCCCGCCGCCAAGGCTGATCGATAAGTGCGCGTTTGAGGCTTGTGGGTCTGAATTCAGGCGCAGCACGATCAGCGACGCGGCAATCACAATCGCGGCAATCGCAACCGCTCGTACCCACCGATTGTGCACCCAGGAATTGTTCAGCGCGCCCTTGCTCGGCATCTGCAGCGGATAAATCAGCGCGTACGCCGTCAGCCATACCAACGCCCACCAGCCAAACCACTTCCAAGCGAGTGAGGGCATTCCCGCATTCTGCGCGTCGATGCCCAGCAACTCTGAGTAATATCGGAGCCCCGCCAGCACCGTGAACACCGCCGACCAGCGGAACCACCACATCGCCCGGCCCATCAGCACCTGATACATCTTCACCCGCACCGCCGGCTCGAGCACCGCCGGCTCGAGTTGCTTCATGGCCGGCATTCCAACCAGATTGAAGAAGTAGAGCAGCCCAACCCAGATGATTCCTGCCACAATGTGAACCCACCGCAGCAGGATCTGCTCGCCGCTAAGCGGGTCGGTTGGGAAGCTGATGTGGCTGCCAAATGTCTGAAGAGCGGCGATAGTATAAAGGTGGGAAGTCAATTTTTGAGCCTGGTGCCAGCAGGTGCGGCACGGAGCAGGGAAAGCCGTTGGCGATTGGACCCCAAGCTCACGAAACAGTCAATTGAAACGTAATTGACATCATTTGCTATAGCTGCCTACCATCAATTGCTAGCAAATCCTTTGTTCTCCTGAGGGGCCGATAGGCGCACGCATCAAACGGGCCCGCCAGCAATGACGCAGAACACAGCGAAGCTCGTCTTTTGGGGAGTTCGCGGGTCCACGCCCACCGTCGAACGCGACACTTGGCGCTATGGTGGCAATACGCCTTGTCTGGAGCTTACTGCGCCCGGGGGCGCTCACTTCATACTGGACTGCGGTACCGGCCTGCGCACTCTCGGCAATCGCTGGGCCCAGGCCAACAGTGAATTCGGCATCGAAGCCCATGTTTTGGTGACCCATTTTCATTGGGACCACATTCAGGGCATTCCCTTCTTTCGTCCGTTCTTCGAGGCGCAGAACCGCTTTCATTTTTATGGCTTCCAATCGAAGTGTCTTGGCCCGGACAGCCTCCGCCAGGTCTTCGAATCGCAATTAACTGGCCCGTATTTCCCGGTGGACGTCAGCCTCATGGCCGCTCCGCGCTCTTTTCGAGAAGTCACCGGCGGCGAGCGCTGGGAAATCGACGGCACCCGCATTTCGACTGCCTGGCTGAATCACCCGCAAGGCTGTCTCGGTTATCGCCTGGACACTACGGCCGGCTCGATTGTTTACGCCACCGATAACGAGCCCGGCGCGCCTGAATTTGACAGGAGTCTCCGCCAGTTCGCTCAGGGCGCGGACATTCTCATATACGACGCGCAATATTCGCCCGAACAGATTGCTTCCACCCGCAAAGGTTGGGGTCATTCGAGCTGGCTCGAAGGGGTAAAAATCGCGCGTGACGCTCGCGTCGGGAATCTCATCCTATTCCACCACAATCCGGAATCGTCCGACAACGTAATCGACGGCTTTTTATCCGCGGCTCGCCTCGAATTTCCATCCACCTGGGCCGCCGCCGAAGGCATGTGCCTGACGCTTAGCGATCGCGGCGTCAACGTGACTCTTCGCGAACGCCGGTCCGCCCCGCGTCGCCGCCTGCGCTTCAACGCCGTTGTTAGCGGCCAGACCGAGGAAGGGCGTTCCTTCGAGGAAAAAGCTACCGTACGCGATTTGAGTCTGCAGGGCGCTTACATCGTGCTGGACAACCGTCCCAAGCTTCAGTCCGAACTCCGCGTGGTCATTGAAGCGGCTGAACAAACCAGCAATAGCCAAATGATTTTTCGCGGAACGGTGATTCACTGCAATGCGGGTCGCGAGAATTCGCAAAACGGCGTCGGCGTTATTTTCGTCGCCGAGGTCGATCCCGCCGCTCCCAGCGATTAGCTCACGCGCCTCTTTAGACTCACTTCACGCACAAGTACGTCACTGGCGTCGAGCGAAGATGCCTCGTGGTCCGCACTTACATCGTGACAGCGGAGTCGAAAGGCTTCGATTTTGCTGTTCACTTCAGAATTCAAGATTGGAGACTACTCTTCCAGCGCCGATATCTGCGCGTCGAGGTCGGACAGGGCCTTGGCAAGCTGGGCCTTGTAGCGCTCATTCTGGCTCGCGTTTAGATCCTTCTCCACACGCGCGCGCGAAAGGAGCAGAACGGCTTTCCGCCGGTGCGCTTCCATTTGCTGCGGGGTCAACTGCTTCCTGCGGTTGTCCTTCGGGGATTTCTCAGCTTCTTGAACCTGGTCCTCTACGGCTTTACTTTCCCAACCCTTGGCCATGCCTCTATTCTAGAACTCCGCATGCCTGTTGATTGAGCTTTTTCTTTGGGTGTTCTTCCCGATGCAATACGGCTCGTCCGCGGTCGTCGCCAAGCCCGTTGCTGAATCGGGTTTGCCGCCCATTTACCGCGAATACACATCTTCCACTGATTTCCTTGCTCGGTGCTCACGGCTGGGTAATTATAGTACCAGTACCATACTTCGTCCGATTGGTGGTTTGCCATGAGCAACGAAACGACGCGCCGCACCACAGCTTCTATCGCTCTACTGGTATCGGGACTGCTCTTCACCAGCTCGCCGGTCTTCCCTCAGACCGTTGCCGAGGCCGCCCGGCAGGAGCGCGAACGCAAGAACCATGCCGCTCACGCCGTGCATGTCTATACCAACGAAGATTTGAAGCGTCCGGAGATTCTCGTTCCTGAGGATCGCACGCACACCGACGCCGCGGGTGAGCCGGCGCAAGCCTCCGCCACCCCTGGACCCGAGACCGCTCCCAACAGCCAGAACGACCCGGCCCTCGCAATAGCTCCGCGTGACGTCGTACCGCAGACCGCCAAGGGCCCGGCATCCTTCGCTCCGGGCGCGGCGCCGAACGTTGATTCGAACGCTTTCGTGCCCGATTCCGGTCTCTCACTGGCCACTGCGGTTCCGGACAGCCCACAGTTCCCTCTGTCTAAAGCGGTCGCAAGCCCCCGTATGGTGGATAGGGAAGCCGTTCCGATTCCTGTCGTGAATCTACCCATGCAGATCTTAAACGCCACGCCGCTTGCTGACCCCAAAGACAGCGTCCTGTTCCCGATGCTGAACCCCTCGGACTTTACCTCGCGCCATTCAGCATCTCGGTTTTCAGCTGTCCCAGCGCCGGTCGTACCCTATGCCGGTCCCTATGCTGCGCCCCAAGGTTTGCCCGTATCGCCCCAGCAGATATCCATCGCTGTTCCCGCTGAGCTAGCGGCCACTCCCTGGCTGGCAACCCCCCGCGCAGAACATATCGCAACCGTCGAACCGCCGGCAATGCCTCCAGCCGCCGCCGCAGAAACTTTTGTAACGCCTTATCAAATTTCACTTGGCGCTCCGGCTGATTTCGTTAGTGCGCCGTGGCTCGCGGCCCCAAAGCTTGCGGAACGAATCGCTGGTATTGAGCCGCCCGCTATGCCGCCAGTGGCAGCACCCACAAATCCAGCAGCTACTTCATTCGATACGCCTGCACCCTTGCAGGTGCCGCTCGCTCCGGTGGCCCCCTTAATACCCGCTGAGCTCCCAATTCAGCCACTAGCTATCACACCAGAAGAATCTGCCATGCGCACGGTTGTTGTGCAGGCAGGCGATTCGTTGTGGAAGCTGGCCGTATGCTATCTCGGTAAGGGAGAGCGCTGGGTTGAACTCGCCAAGCTTAATCCGCAGCTCGCCAATCCTGGGTTGATCCATCCCGGCGACCCGGTCCATGTGCCCGTGCCGCTTCCTCAGAACGCCAAGCAGGTGGTCATCCGCCGCGGCGACACACTTTGGAGTGTGGCTCGCGCCGAATTTGGCCAGGGACTCGCGTTTTCCTGCATCGCCCACGCGAATCAGCTTCCGTCCGCGGACCTCATCCTTGCTGGCGAAACCTTGGTGCTGCCAGCAGACTGCTCCCGGTAACGCGAGCGCTTTCGCATTCCGCCGGCGCACTGGCAGCAAGCTCCGCATCCTGAAGACAGGTTTAGCTCTTCGCGGCCCGAGCTGCGTCCAACGAAAACGGACCTGCTCCGTTCGTGGCTAGGAACAGCAGCCCGCCCATGATGGCCATATTCTTGAAGAAGTGCGCTTCCATCGCCGCCCGCAACGCGCCCTGCAGCGCCCAATAGTTGTGGAAGATGACGCTCGTCGGAATCAGGTACACGAACAAAATCCAGCTCACCAGTTTCACCTGGAATCCCGTTAAGATCGCCAGCCCGCCGGCAATCTCCAGAGTCGCCGCTGCCACGATCGACGCCGCAGGGAAGGGCATGCCGTGCCCGGCAGCAAGCTGCACGTAGTAGCCAAAGGTGGTGATCTTCAGCACGCCGAAGATCAGAAACACCGAACTCATTAGAATTCGCCCCATCAGCGGCACTGCACTTTTTATCTCCTCTGCCATCGTTTTCTCCCTTGAAGCCAAATCATGGCCCGAGCTTTGGTGCTGAGCGAGCGTTTTGGCGACCGCAAAAGAATGACCCGGCTAGGGTCGCAAAGAATTCCGGTTAAGGGTCGCAATCGAAAGTCCGAAGCGAGGCTCTCGGTATTGCCGCAAGCCTCGCTCCAACGTCGGCGTTCACGCCAGATCGAACAGCAGCACTTCAGCCGGCTCGGTTGCCCTGGCGCGAATTTCCGTTTCTCTCGAAACCGCCGCTCCGTCGCCTGCCTTCAATTCTGTGCCGTTGACCTTCACCGTTCCGCGCGCCACCTGAATCCAGGCGTAGCGTCCCGCTGCGAGTTCGTGCTTGGCTTCTGCGCCCTCGTCCAGTCGCGCGATGTGGAGGTTCGCATCCTGATGTACCGTCACCGGCGCGTTCGGTCCCGCTACTAGGGTGAACCTGTTCCGCAACTCGGCGTCGGAAAACGAGAGCTGCTCGTATTCCGGCTTCAATCCGCGCCGCTCCGGCACAATCCAGATTTGCAGCAAGTGAGCCGAATCTTTCTTAGACGGGTTGAACTCACTGTGCACCACGCCCGTTCCGGCCGACATGTGCTGCAGCTCTCCTGGCCGAATTACGCCGCTTCCGCCGGTGTTGTCGCGGTGTTCGATCGCGCCGTCCAGTATCCACGTCAGAATTTCCATGTCGCGATGCGGATGCATCGGAAATCCGCTTCCCGGCGCCACTACATCCTCGTTCAGCACGCGCAGCGAACGGAATTGCACGTGTTCGGGGTCGTAGTATTGATCGAAGGAAAAAGTGAAATGCGTGTCCAACCACGAAAGCTTGTTGCGTCCGCGTTCTTCGCTTGGCCGCACTTGTATCATTGTCTTGCTCCTTTACTTTGCTTCATTGAAAATTGTTACGCTTCGGTTTCGCTGCCCGTTCCGCGGCCCAACGTTCGGCACAATCGCCGCAGCGTTTGCTGTTGTTCGAGGCTAAGCCGCGAAAATTCCTGAACGATCGCCTGTACATGGCCCGGCAGAATCCGCTCCATCAATTTCAGGCCCGCGCTCGTCAGCCGCACCACAATCTGCCGCTGATCGGCCTTCATTCGCTCGCGCTTCACCAGCCCGCGCCGTTCCAGGTTGTTGATCACGTAGGTTACGTTGCCGCCGGTTCGCAGCAGCTTCTCGCTCAACTCGTGCTGGCACATTGGCCCCAGATGAAACAGCGCCTCGAGCGCTCCGAACTGCGCCAACGTTACGCCCTTTGCCGCTAAATCCTCGCCCGCCCGTGTGAGCACGGTTTCGCTCGCCCGCACCAGGTTGATGTACGCGTTCAGCGCCGCTGTATCCTGCCTGTTTCCTTTGTAGTGGGTTGGCATCTCGCCTCGCCAAATATCGTTTAAGCTTAAACGATAAGATGCGCCATCTCTCCAAACGATTCAGCTGATCATCCATCTCGCGGCCGGAATTTTGTACGGCGGGATTCAGCGCGCGATCCTTGCCTAGGATGTTGGTTGTCAACCCCGAGTGAACGAAGGGTTCTCTTTGCGACGAGGGATGTCTCTTCGTTTCGGACAAATCACGCAGCGTCGGCCTCGCGAGTGAAATCCGCCCGTCGAGTGCCGCATGCCCCGCGCCCTTTCGAGGAGAATCGTGCGAGGCTCCGCGAAACGCTTCAAGATGTTTAGGTTTCGGGAGTCTTCCGCTACAGAGGTATCGTTCTCTACGGTTTTTGTATCGGCCTTAGCACCACTTCGCTGATAAAACTCTGCGGCTGCTGCGTCACAATCGTCTCCACCGCGTGCGCGATGTCATCCGGCTGCAGCATCTTCTTCACGTCTTTCCCCGCGTGCGGCGAAAATTCCGTGTTCACGCTTCCAGGACAGATGACGCTGACGCGTATCCCTTGCGGCCGCAAATCCTCAGCCATGCATTGCGTCAGCCCCAGCACGCCCCATTTCGAAGCGCAATAAATCCCGCCGCCCGCAAACGCGCTCTTTCCCGCAATCGAGGCAATATTAATAATGTCCCCGCGGCCCATTCGGATCATTCCCGGCGCAACAGCTTTGCTCACCAGGAACACGCTTTTCAAATTCGTATCTAATACTCGGTCCCAATTCTCTTCGGCGGCTTCGTGCATGGGGCCGAAATACCCGATGCCCGCATTGTTCACAAGAATTTCCACGGGACCGAGACCTTGCTGCGCCTTCCGCGCCAGCGAGTCAACATCCGCGGCCCGGGAAACATCCGCCGCCACGGCCAGGCATTTGCCGCCGGCCTTTTCGATTTCGCCCTTTGCGCTCTCTAATCCACTCGTGTCCCGCGCGCAAATGCACACGCTCGCGCCCATCTGCGCGAGTCTCTTCGCCACGGCCAACCCGATCCCGCGGCTCGCTCCCGTAACCAGCGCAACTTTTCTAAGAAGTGTCACGGAATTCTTGATATTTGACTCGCGCGAGGCGACACGCTAGCCTGATGCCATCATCGTATCACCCACAGGCGTCGGACCACATAGTGGGGTGCGGGAGATAGAAGACTGACGTTTCTGGATTTCACCTTGCGCCCACGGGATACTTTTCCCTATAATCCGGTCGATTTGTCTATCCTTATTTGACGAGGCTCCTTACCCTCGTTCTTTAGGCTCCACCCGAAGCTGGCCCAGGAGGCAGAGAAGTATGAAGCGAAGAACTCTCAACCTGACGGCGGCAATACTCACCGCGCTCCTCTCCGTCTCGATGTTCGCACGGCCAGCGGCCGCGCACGCGGCGCAGGATCAGGCGAAGCCGTCCTATACCATTCCGGAATACAACGCATTTCAGGCGGCGAACGCGGAAAAAGATCCGGCCACCAAGATCAAGGATCTCGACGACTTCGTTTCGAAGTTTCCCAACTCGACGCTGATGCAGTACGTCTACCAGCTCTATTTTCAGACCTACTTCGCCATGAAGAATTATCCCAAGACCATCGAATACGCCGACAAGCTTTTGGCCATGGGCAACAAGGTCGACCCGGCCGTCGCCCTCGGCGCTCTGCAGGCTCGCGTGCAGGCCTTCTCGGCCATGCAGTTCAATCCCTCCGCGCCGGACGCCACCGACCAGCTCACCAAGGAACGCGACGCCGCTCTGGAAGGCGCGAAAATGCTCGAGGCTTTTCCTAAGCCGGCCAACTCCAAAATGTCGGACGATGATTTTGCCAAGCAAAAGAAGCCCGGCATTGCTTTCTTTGATTCCGCCGCCGGCGCCGCCGCTCTGCAGTTGAAGGATTATCCCGGCGCGGTGAACGCCTTCAAAGCGGCGCTGACCAACAAGCCGGACGACGCAGTCTCCGCCTATCGCCTCGGCTTGGCCTACCTCGCCATGAATCCACCGCAAACGCTCGACGGTTTCTGGGCTCTGGCTCGCGCGGTCGACATGAAGGTCCCGGACACCGATAAGGTGAAGGATTACTTGCGCGCTAAACTGCTGGCCTACGAGCAACCCGGTTGTGATTCCCAAGTCGACGCGCAGGTCAGCGAGATGCTGCAGCTCGCCGCCAATTCACCCGACCGTCCAGCGACCTACGCCATTCCTAGTGCCGATGATCTCAACAAGGTTCGCCAGTCCAGCAACATCATCACCGTCATCAGCGATCTGAGTGGTGGCGGAGACAAAGCCAAAATGACTTGGCTGGCTATCTGCGGCGCGGAATTTCCTGAAGTCGTCGGCAAGATCATCGACGTGCAGAAGACCGACGCCTATGTCGACTTCATGGTCTACACCGGCGCCACGCCAGAAGACATGCAGGCCGCCACCATGGCCAACATGGACGTGAAGGTCTGGATTACCGCTCCGCCTGCTGCTGCACCTCCTACAAGCGGGGCTGCAGCTGCTGCTCCGATTCCGCCGCAACCAGATGTGGTGCGCTTGTCGAAGGATGACGGCATTCGTTTTTCCGGCACCCTCGTCAGCTACGATCCTTCGCCATTTCTCTTGCACTGGGACCAGGTCAAGGTTGATCCCACGGTTATTCCCGAAGCAGGCAAGGGCAGGGCGGCAGGCAAGAAAAAGTAACGCCGTACGTGCTTTCGTACGAATTCAAAGGCCGGTCCGTCAGGACCGGCCTTTTCTTTTTGTCTAGACGTACCGCCTGGCTTCGGCCCGCCAGATGTCGCCTTTACTTTTGCGTTTTCATTCCGAAGCGAGCCGCGCTCGGTCAGGGCGTATGAAAAAGTTCAGCGGGTCGAGGAATCTCTCTCCACCGTGTTTTAGTGGAGGCCGGACCAGTCGTCCGCGAGAAGGATGGAGTTGCTCGGATTGGAGGGATCGTACTTCACACTCGCGGTTTGGCCCGCGGCGACGCGGTCGAGATGAAGCTGCTCTTCGAGACCGGTAATGTCCTGCGCGGTCTCGTAGGTGACGCCGGAAATGGAGTAGCTGTAAAAAAGCAGCTTGGGCAAGCCGTTGGCAGAAATGCCATCGCCGCGACGGTTGGCGACCATGGCTTCGTGCTTCATGGCCCGCGGCTCCAGAGATATTTTCGCGCCCACCGTGGATTTAGCTTCGGGCGCTGCGACGGGTGCTGGCGGAGCAGAAGCATTGACGGCGCGAGAATGTGAGGCTGGCGAGGATTTGCCATCCATGACTTCGACAACATGGCCTTCGACGATGCGCCCCACGCGGTTCAAATACGCCCGGCGCTCGCGTTCGAGGGTCGCAGGATCTTCCTTCTTTGGGCGCAGAAAATAGTACAGGCCCGTGACGGCCAGCACGCCCAGACCCGCGATCGGCAAGGCATTTCGCCAGTCCGCAAGAAAAGTTCTCAACGCGCTCCTCTACGGGCCCCTGCCGGTTCCGCAATTTCTCCCAGAGTCGCTCGCGCTTTTTCCCAATCGCTTGCGAAAAGCTCCAGGCCGCGGTCGGTGAGCGGGTGCTTGAATAGCATTTCGAAAACCTTGTAAGGCATGGTGCCGATGTGCGCGCCCATTTTGGCGGCTTCCACCACGTGCAAAGGGTGG
This sequence comes from Candidatus Acidiferrales bacterium, assembly GCA_035551975.1. GTDB lineage: Bacteria > Acidobacteriota > Terriglobia > Acidiferrales > UBA7541 > Palsa-295. Next base: position 67,177 of record DASZMG010000161.1, read on the forward strand.
CGCAAGCTGGCCGCGAGCACTTGCGTCTTATAATCGTAGGCGCGATAAATTTCCATGATTTCGCGAAGAACGGTAAGGCCGTCCTGCGAAGTGTCGTCGAGCCGTCCGAGAAACGGGCTGACGAAATAGGCTCCAGCTTTGGCAACGATCAGCGCCTGCGCCGGTGAAAACACCAGCGTGATATTGACGCGAACGTCCTCGCGTGAAAGTTTGCTGAGCGCGCGGACGCCGTCGGGGGTCATGGGAATCTTGGCCACCACGTTGGGATGCCAGCTCACCACTTCGTGCGCCTCGCGCAGCATGCCCTCGTAATCGGAGGCGACCACTTCGGCGTTGACCACGCCGTCTTTTACGATGTCGCAGATTTCCAGGATCAGGTCGCGAAAGGGCCGCTTCTCTTTGGCGGCAAGCGTGGGATTGGTAGTGACGCCGTCCAGAATGCCGAAAGAGGCGCCCTTACGAATTTCGTCGAGATTGGCGGTGTCCAGAAAGAATTTCATGATTGGCCCCTGTCATTATTAACTGTTCGCCCTGCGGCGAACAGGACGAGGTTGGGAGTTGTGTCAAAAACGCTACGGTTTCGTGGGGGCGGCAAGGGCCAGGGAACCAACCCACACGAATATTATGGGGCAGATTTGGAGCGATGGTGGCAAATTTTGCGGGCACGCCGACGGCGGTCTGGCGACAATGGCCAGCCCATCAGCATAGTCCATTAGCGTCAAAGCACCTTTTTGGCAGCGGCGTTTGGCGCGTGCCGCAGGGTATGGCAATATTTCGGGTCCACAGCAGATAAGCTTTTATAACTGGAGGAACCATGAATCTGAAGAATGCGGTGGCACTGGTGACGGGCGGGAGCAGCGGAATCGGAGAGGCAATCGCGAAAACGCTGGCGGCCAGCGGCGCGCGCGTGGCCATCACGGGGCGAAACGAGAAGCGTTTGAAGGAAGCTGCAAGCACGTTGGGCGTGCATCCGATTCACGCGGATGTGTCGAAGGAAGAGGACGTGCTGCGGACCTACCGCGACCTGCTGGCGAAGTTCGGCGACCTCGACATTCTGGTGAACAATGCCGGCATCGGGTTCTTCAAGAATCTGGTGGATTTCGATTTGAAGGAGTTCGAGGCGACCTTCGCGACCAACGTCACCGGCGCGATGCTCATGGCGCGCGAAGCGGCGCGGCACTTCGTGAAGAAGGGCAAGGGGAACATCGTGAACATTTCCTCGACGGCCGGAACACGCGGCGCGCCAAGCGGGACGGCGTATTACGCGAGCAAGTTCGCGCTGCGCGGCATGACGGAATGTTGGCGCGCGGAGCTGCGCAAGCACAACATTCGTGTGATTCTCGTAAATCCAAGCGAAGTGGTGACCAATTTCTTTCAGACTGCGAACCTGCCCCAAAACGCAAACGAGACGAAGCTGCGCGGCGAGGAAATCGCCTTCGCAGTGAAGGCCGCTCTGGAAATGGACGACCGCGGATTTATTCCGGAGCTGTCGGTGTTCGCCACGAACCCGAAAGACTGAAGGTACTGCCGGCAATTCAGGGGACTTCCACTGGCGCTGAACTATGTGTGTTCAGGTTCTTTGTAGGTCGCCGTTTTAACCGCGATATGAAGACATCGGCGCGAAGCGCCAAGCCGCTCGCGGTGCCACTCCCGCGAGCCTTCCGCCAGCGCGTTATCTGCGATGGCACCACGGATTTCCCCGAAAATACGTGGCCCTGCGACCTCGCGGCTAGGGTTTTTTGCAGTATTTGTCCATGTAAGCGAGCGAATCCTTCACCACCTGTGCCTGAATCGGATCCGGGACGTAGGCGCCCTGCGGGTCGCGGCGCACAAAAATAAAGCCGTGCTCGTCGTGATCGTAGGATTGCCATACCACATCCTTGCCCGCTTCTTTCAGCAGCTCATAATTTAAGCGGAAGACGGCCTGGTTGTGGTCTCGGTCGCGTCCCTGGACGCGAATGGGCGTCTGAATGGTGTTGATGCGCTGCATGGCCACCGCCATGTCGATCTGCCCGCGCAGCTTTTCGACGGCTTCCTTCTGCATTTCCGGAGTGTTCTCCTTGAAAGTTTCCGTGACGGGCGGCGCGTTTGGATCGCGCGGGATGGGGCGGCGCGCCAGAAAGTCGATGGAAGCGGGCTCGCTGGCGATTCCCGCGCGTAAGCCGTTGTATTCCGAAGTAATTTTCATCAGCATTTCGCCGCCGTGGCTCAGGCCGACGTAGCCAACACGATCGGGATCGACGTACGGCAGCGTCTTCACCCACTTGATGATGGCAATGGCATCGTCATATTCAAGCGGCGCGCGGCTGAAAGCCTGGCGCCCTTCGCGCTTTCCTTCTTTTAATGGCGCGCCATAAACCGGATCTGTGTTAACTTCCGCGCGGTAGCGCATCCAGGCCACGGCGTAGTCCGCCTTGAGGAATTGCTCGAGCGTCCAGCTTCCGTACTGCGTCCACTCTCGAATCCATTGAGTGCCCATGCCGCCATTCATGTGCGCGAACACCACAAAGGGAAACGGACCGTCACCCGCGGGTTTGCGCACGCCAACGGGCGCATACATGCCATCGACCGTTTCGACGTAGGTGAGTTGCAGCGGAATTTTCGATCCCATGACCGGCTCAGTGACCACGGTGATCGGATTTTTCACCGGCCGCGGAATAAAAATATGCTCGGGATCGATACTGGCGTTGTTGGCGCTATCGTCGCCCGCAGGGGCAGCAGGCACGGGCGGTTCCGGCAGAGTTGGTTCAGCAGCGGTCACTTCGGAATTGGCGAGCAGAAAGCCAGCCACTGACGCGGCAAGTCCCGCAGAAGCCCGGGTGAGCACATCGCGGCGCGAAAATTCCGAAGTGTTCTTTCTATCCTGCTTCGAGTCGTCCATTTTTCCTCCGCGAGGCCCTGATAACGGGCGAATTCTAGCACTTTCGTAAGGACAGTTGGATATTACCTGTCCCGACAACCCGTACTGGCGGTCCATTGCCTGCGGAAAGTTTCGACCCCTACCATTGACTTTCGGTGGCATCTGGGGGATCCGCATGCGTTTCAGATTGGCTGTTTTTGTGTGCATTTTGATGGGCATGTGCGTGCCCGTGCGCGCGCAAGACCGTAAATCGCAAAACAGCCTGACCGTTTCGTTTCCGAATAAAACTTGGTGGGTGGAAGTGGACTCGCCGGGATTCGCGGTGAAAGGTAAAGGGCGAAAACCCGACGGCCGCTACTATTTGTTCGCTCACGACGCACGCACTGGCGTGATTCTGTCGGTGATGCTCGAGCAGGCCCCGGAGGGCGCCGATAGCAGCACGTGCGCCGCGTATTTGCAGGGGCGGATGGATTCAGTGGCGAAGCTGGGTGTGGTGCCGATAGATGCCAAAAATTCGGAATTCAACTCCATGGCGGTTTTGGAGTACATGATTCCCACGGTAGATGGAAAAGCCGTGCAGCAGAAAAACTTGATGGCCTGCACGATGAAAGAGGATGTCTATGTGGACGTGCATCTTTCAAAGGCTCAGTTTCAGGCCTCGGACGAAGAGATGCTGCTCGACATTCTGAATCACGTGGAGGTCACTAGCGCCAGCTCCCCGGTGCGTACCTCCGCCGCAGTTTCTTCCGAAGTTCCCGCGCATTGATCCCGCGCATTGCGCAAACCATTCGGCGACGCGGTATAATCGCTGAATGCCCAATCGTCAAAATAAACAACGGATACGCAGCACCACCGTGCTGTGCGTCCGCAAGGACAACAAAGTAGTGCTCGCCTCCGATGGTCAGGTGACCATGGGCGAAGGCGTGATCAAGCACACCGCGAAAAAAACGCGGCGCCTTTATAACGACAAGATTATCGCGGGATTCGCTGGCAGCACCGCGGACGCCCTTTCGCTTTTTGGCCGCTTCGAGAATAAATTGCAGGAGTATCACGGCAATCTTCCGCGCGCGGCGGTGGAGCTCGCCAAGGAGTGGCGCACGGACCGCTCTCTGCGGCACCTGGAAGCGCTGTTGGTGGTGGCCGATGCGAAAAATACCTTTCTGCTTTCCGGCAATGGCGACGTGATCGAACCGGACGATGGGATTACGGCTATCGGGTCCGGTGGACCTTACGCGCTGGCCGCAGCGCGCGCGCTGTCCAAAAATACCAAGATGGGCGCGAAGGAGATATCACAGGAAGCCATGCGCATCGCCAGCGAAATTTGCATCTTCACAAATTCCAATTTCAGCATCGAAGAGCTATGAGCGAAAAAGAGAAGGACAAAGACATGGTGATTTATCTTTCGGGTGAACAGCCTGCTCCGGAGCCCGAGCCGATTCCTTCGTTCGACGAGCTCACGCCGCGAGAAATCGTCATCGAGCTGGACAAATATATCGTCGGGCAAAACGCGGCCAAAAAAGCTGTGGCCATCGCGCTACGCAATCGCGTGCGGCGGCAGAAGCTGCAGCCGGAGCTGGCCGAAGACATTTTGCCCAAGAATATCCTGATGATCGGGCCCACCGGCGTGGGCAAAACGGAGATTGCCCGGCGGCTGGCCCGGCTCGCGGGATGCCCGTTCGTGAAGGTGGAAGCGTCAAAATACACCGAAGTGGGTTACGTGGGCCGCGATGTGGAGTCGATGGTGCGCGATTTAGTCGAGACAGCCATTGATATGGTGCGCGAGGAAAAACTGGATGAAGTCGCCGAGCGCGCCGAGCAGTCCGCCGAAGAGCGGTTGCTGGACCTGCTGCTCCCCGCTGCACCTGTTTCGGCGGACAATGCCCCGGGGGCTGAAGCGCAGCGGCGCGAGCAGACCCAACGCACTCGCGACAAGCTTCGGGCGCAATTGCGCGAAGGAAAGCTCGACCAGCGCCTGGTAGAAGTAGAAGTGCGCGAGCGCTCCATGCCCTCCTTCGAGATTGTCACGAATCAGGGCGTGGAAGAAATGGACATCAACGTGAAGGACATGCTTTCCGGCATGTTCGGCCAGCAGAAAAAGAAGCGCAAGATGACCGTTTCCGAGGCTTTCGACTACTTGATCCAAGAGGAAGAAAATCGGCTCATCGATATGGATCAGGTGACCCGCATCGCGGTGGACCGCGTGGAGCAGATGGGCATTCTGTTCATCGATGAGGTGGACAAGATCGCGGGACGCGAAAGCGGCCACGGGCCGGACGTCTCGCGCGAAGGCGTGCAGCGAGACATTCTGCCCATCGTGGAAGGAACTACGGTCAATACGCGCTATGGCATGGTGCGCACCGATCACATTTTGTTCATTGCTGCCGGTGCCTTTCACACCACAAAACCCTCGGATCTGATTCCTGAGCTGCAAGGGCGCTTCCCGATTCGCGTGGAGCTTAGCTCGCTCTCCGAGGCGGATTTCATCCGCATTCTCACCGAGCCGAAGAACGCTCTAATCAAGCAGTACGTGGCGCTTCTCGACACCGAGTCGCTGAAGCTTTCCTTCAGCGACGACGCCATCGCAACCATCGCGCGCTTCGCGGCCATGGTGAACGAGCAGACGGAGAACATCGGTGCGCGGCGGCTGCACACCATCCTCGAAAAGGTGCTCGAAGAAATTTCCTTCGAGGCGCCGGAGCTGAAGAAGAAAACTGTGAAAGTGGACGCAGCCTATGTGCAGAAGCAACTCGCCAACATCGTCAAGGATCACGATCTGAGCCGTTACATCCTCTAAAAGCCCGATGCTCACACGCCGGGGGAAACCAGCGCAGCGGGCATCGCGAATCCCCCTTTCCTTTTTGGTTTCCGCATTCTTCGCATGTGCCGGCGCTGCGGCTATGCTGGGCGGATGCGCATCTCCCGGCGAGCCTATTGAGCGTAAGCCGCCGGTTGCTCAAGCCATCGGCGACCTTGCCGCGCAGCAGGTGGGCAACAGTGCGGAGTTGACATTCACGATGCCGCAACAGACCACCGGCGGCCGCCCGCTGACGCAGCCAATTGCCGTGGAAATTTTCCGAAATTTTGTTGCGCCCGCGGCCGCGCGCACTGCCGGACCTCCTGCCACGCTGTTGGTTACCATTCCCCCGGCAATGGTGTCGAATTATGTGACGCAAGGGCGCTTCCGCTACACCGACGAATTGCGCGCGGAAGATTTCGAGCAGCATCCCGCTAGCCTTCTGGTTTATGCGGTGCGCACGCGGGCTTCGGCGAAAAAAGAGTCCGCTGCGTCCAATGTAGCCACCGTGCGTGTGTATCCGCTCCCCGGTCCGATCGATGATCTGAAGGCCGAAGTAACGCACACGGGTATTCAGCTTACCTGGACACCGCCCACGAAAACGCCGGTGGGAACGGCGCCGCCGATCGCCACGTATCGGATCTATCGCGCGTTACTGCCGCAAGCTGCCACGGCGCAACCAGCCGGCAATCCACCAGCCGGAGCGAACGCGCAAAATGCGCCGCTCACGAAAATTGGCGAGACGCAGACGCCGGCCTTTCTCGACACGCAGATGCAATTCGGAAACACCTATGTCTACTCGGTGCGCAGCGTGGTGCAAACGGAAGGTCAGCAGCTTGAATCAGGCGACTCGAACCGCGTCACCATTCTGGCACGCGACACGTTTCCACCCGCGGCGCCTGAAGGTTTGATCGTTGCCTTTGTGCCGGCGCAGAGCGCCGAGCTTGCGCACCTGGAGCTTTCCTGGAACATCAGCTCTGAAACCGACCTGGCCGGCTACAACGTCTATCGAAGTGAACAGAGTGGCGTTCAGGGAACACGCATCAACAGCGAACTCTTGCCAACTCCCGCGTTCCGCGATATGAATGCCGTCCCCGGGCGCACCTACTACTACAGCGTAACCGCCGTTGACCGCTCCGGGAATGAAAGCACGCCAAGCGCGGCCGTTTCCGGTGAGGTGCTGGCGGAAAACCAACCGGCTCGGTGAACGCGAAGACCGCGATAGCAGACGAAAGCGTGAGTCAAAATGCCCAACAACATCAACGGTCCCTCCATTTTCGAATCCGCCGCTCGAGCGGAAGCCGCAGCTGAACAAGCAACCCGGGCTCTCACCGGGGAAAAATCCGCCAGCCCTGCTCTTTGGACAGGCGTTTGCATCGGCGCGCTTCTGAATATCGAGATGATCGGCGCTCTCGTCGCGGCCAACCGCTTTCCGAAGCTCGATCCATACGCGCTCGAGCGCAATGCCATCTCCTACAGCGTATTTGTGTTGCTGCTGTTGATCCCGGTGCTGCGCTTCCTGAGACGCCCTAAGCAGATGTTCGTGGCGGGAATTATCGGCTGGGTACTATTTGCCGCGGGCTACGACGTCGCCGGACTCTTTTTTCACAATTTGTATGATGTTCTTCGCACGCCTCTCGAAGTGCTGATCGAAGGCGCGGTGCTATACGGAGTAGCGGCTGTGCTATCGTGGGTTGTGGGAATGATCGTTCACGCCAGGAGGCATTCGATTGCGCCGCGGCGACGTACTGAGCATCACGCGGCGCACTTTCGCTCATGAAACTCTGCCGATTTCAACCGCTCGAATTCGCGATCAAAGATCTGGGACGTTCTGGCAACGAAGTCCAGGCACAAACCCTCAGCGGCATTCTTGAAGGCGGCTCCGTTTATGAAATCCGGGGCGGATTTATGGGAGCGCGCGAGCGCACTGGGCGCAAGTGGCCCGCGGACCAGGTGAAATATTTGCCGCCGTCCGCGCCCACGAAGATTGTGGCAGTGGGCCGCAACTACCAGGAGCACGTAAAGGAATTCAACAATCCCTTGCCGAAGGAGCCGGCGATTTTCCTGAAGCCGCCCTCGTCGGTATTGGCGCCTGACGATCCCATCGTGCTGCCGGTGCTTTCGCAGCGCGTGGAATACGAAGGCGAGTTGGCTGTGGTGATGGCCAAGCGCTGCTTTCACGTGTCGCAGGACGATGACGTAAAGCCGCTCATCCTCGGCTACACCGCGCTGAACGACGTGACCGCTCGCGATCTGCAGCGCGCCGATCTGCAATGGACGCGCGGCAAGGGTTTCGACACGTTCTGTCCCTTTGGTCCCGTGCTCGAAACTGAGCATCCGACTTCAGCGACGAAGGTTGAAACACTACTCAACGGCGAAGTAAAACAGTCGGCCACGGTTGGCGACATGATTTTTCCGATTGAGGTGATCATCCGCTGGATCACCGCGGTGATGACCCTCGAACCGGGCGACGTAATCGCCACCGGAACGCCGGGAGGCGTAGGACCGATTGCCGCAGGAGACATCGTGGAAGTGAGTGTCAGCGGCATTGCCACGCTGCGCAATCCGGTGGCCGCGGCATAGACCGTTCACGAATCAAGTCCTAAGCAATCTGGCTGAGCGGAAATTACAGAAGAGACGTCATCCCCACCCAAGGAACCACCCGATGCCGCAGTATTCGAAGACCCATATAGTGGGTGCATGTTCACCCCGAGGGCCATCGTGATTTGCTCGGCGATTTTCATAGTGGAAATGGTGGTGTACGTTACGAAAGTTCAGCGCCCCGGGTTTCCAGGCACGGTTGCGGTTATTTTCCTGCTGATTTTGGTGGCAGTCTTCCTGGGAATCTTTGCCGACAAATTACTTCCCCGCTGCCGGGCCTGAGAAACGCATCCGCAAATTCCGCCTCGAATCGTGAGTGTAGTGGCCGAATCCGTTTCCTTTGAATGCGAGTGTGCGTCGATGCGGTATTGACGCGCGGGCGGTTTCCGTCGAGGATACTAACTCTCTTCTGAGGACCGCATGCAACGAATTCTTTCCACCTACCGGTACATCAAGCAGCCACTCGCGCCAACCGTGCTGGCAGAAATTTCGCAGGCGGGCATCAAAAGTATCGAAGTTTTTTGCGCGCCGGTGCATTTTGTGTACCGTTCGCCGCTGGGGTTGCGGGCGTTTGCCGGCGCTTTGCAGGAGTACGGGCTGACGCTTCATTCGCTGCATTCTCCCACCGAGCGCGAACTTTCTCCCGGACGGGAAAGTGGAGTGCCCATTTCCATCTGTGACCCGGAGCGAATCCGTCGCGTCGATGCAGTGGATGAAGTGAAGCGCGCTCTGGAAGTGGCCGAGCGAATCCCGTTTCGCTACCTGGTGCAGCATCTGGGGCATAGCCACGACAAGCAGAGTCCGAAGGCCATCGACGCCGCATTCAATTCCCTGGAACATCTTTCGATTTTCGCCAAGGAGCGCGGCGTGACCATCGCGCTCGAAAACACGCGCAGCGAGTTCGGCTCGCCGGAAGCGTTGTGCCAACTGATCCGCGAGACGCACCTGCGCGATTTGAAATTCTGTTTCGATACGGGACACGCTCACATGGAAGAAGGAATCCCGAAAAGCCTGGAACTGATGGGCGAACGTGTGGCGACGACGCACGGTCACGACAATCACGGCGAAAAGGACGAGCACCTGCTGCCGTTTGACGGGACCATCGACTGGGAAGAAACGCTCGCCGCGCTGGCACGTCTGCCGCAGGCTCCGGATATCGTGCTCGAGCTGAAGGAACAGGCGGGCGCGAAACCGACGCTCGATCAGATCCAGGAAACTTTCGACAAAATCGAAAAACATTTTGGCGATGCGCGGGCGCACACCGCATAGGTCATGCGATAGATCATGAGCGCAGAGACTCCCACGGTTATTTCGATCGAACAAGCCGGCCAGAATGCCGGCCATGAAGTGACCATTCGCGGATGGCTCTACAACATGCGCGAATCAGGCAAGCTGCTGTTTCCCATTTTTCGCGACGGAACGGGCGTGATGCAAGGGGTCGTATCCTTAAAGGAGCATCCCGAAGCGTTCGCCGCGCTGAAGGGGTTAACGCAGGAATCGAGCGTGGAGGCCACCGGAAAAATTCAGGCCGAGCTGCGCGCGCCGGGCGGATACGAGATGCACGTCAGCGGGATTGAAGTCGTGCAGCGTGTGCCGGAATCCGAGCCTTATCCGATTCAGCTGAAAGAGCACGGGGTCGATTTTTTGCTCGACCAGCGGCATTTGTGGATTCGCACGCCGCGGCAAGCGGCCATCTTGCGCATTCGCGCCGAAGCCCAACGCGCCGCCCGAAATTTCATGGACAGCCAGGGCTACACGCTCACCGACGCGCCGATTTTCACTCCCGCGGCCTGCGAAGGAACCACGACACTTTTCGAAGTGAACTACATCGACGACCAGAAGGCCTATCTCACCCAGTCGGGCCAGCTTTACGTCGAAGCGACGGCCGCTGCGCTCGGCAAGGTGTACACCTTCGGTCCGACGTTTCGCGCGGAGAAATCGAAAACGCGCCGGCACCTGACTGAATTCTGGATGCTCGAGCCCGAAGCGGCCTACGCCCGGCTCGAGGACATGATCCAGTTGGCCGAAGGCCTGGTGAGCGCGATCGTGCAGGGATCGGCGAAAAACCGCGCGCGCGAACTCGCCGTGCTGCAGCGCGACGTGGCCAAACTTAAAAAAATCACCCCTCCGTTTCCACGCATCAGTTACAACGAAGCGGTGGAAGTGTTGCAAAAGGCTGGCAATCGCACGAAATGGGGCGACGATTTCGGCGGCGATGAAGAGACCATTCTCTCGAAGAATTTTGACAAGCCGGTGGTGATTCACCGCTACCCCAGCGGGATGAAGCCCTTTTACATGGCGCGCGACGGGGAGCATCCCGAGCTCGCGTCGAACTTCGACATGATCGCGCCCGAAGGCTACGGCGAGATTATCGGCGGCAGCGAGCGCGAATCGAGCTACGACGCGCTATTGGCGCGCATCCGCGAAGAGAAACTGCCGGAGCGCGAATTCCAGTGGTATCTCGACCTGCGCCGTTACGGAAGCGTGCCGCACGCCGGATTCGGGCTCGGCCTGGAGCGCACCGTGGCCTGGATTTGCGGAACCGAGCACATCCGCGAAGTGATTCCCTTCCCACGCATGCTGTACCGCGTCTATCCTTAGGTTCTGTGCGGCGAGTCTCGAATCGCACCTTAACGATCAAATGACGATTTTCGGCGGCTTAATGGTGCGGCAGTGGCCGCACTCCGGCAATCACTGGGTTTCGCCGCACAGGGCGCTACGGTGCTTCTTCCCAAACCGCTTGCGACGGACCGCGACGATAAGCCATGCCTGAAAAAATACGTATCATCGGCGTGCCGATGGATCTGGGCGCCAGCCGCCGTGGCGTAGATATGGGCCCTTCCGCATTGCGCGTCGCCGGATTGCAGGCGCGCCTGAAGCAGCTTGGCCGGCAGGTGGAAGACGCGGGGAATGTGATCGTGCCCCAGCCGGAAGAACAGCCCTACGGCGAAAAGAACGCCAAGTACCTCGACGAAATCTCCGAAACCTGCAAGCGCCTGGCGGAAATGGTGGGCGACGCCCTCGAAAAAGGATCGCTGCCGCTGGTGCTGGGCGGCGACCATTCCATTGCGGTGGGCACCGCGGCAGGCGCGGCGGGCCATTTTCACAAGCAGAGCAAACGTATCGGATTGATCTGGCTGGACGCGCACGGCGACATGAACACGCCGGAGACGTCCCCTTCCGGCAATGTGCACGGGATGCCGCTCGCCTCGATTATCGGCTATGGCCCGGCAGAGCTGGCCGGGATAGCCGGGTTGAAACCCATGGTCGAGCCGCGCAACGCGGTGCTCGTAGGAATCCGGGAGCTGGATACGAAAGAGCGCAGGCTGATCAAGGAATCCGGCGTGCGCGTATTCACCATGCGCGACATCGACGAGCGCGGTATGCGCGAAGTGATGGCGGAAGCGCTGCGGCTGGCCAGCGACGATACTGACGGAATTGCCGTAAGCCTCGACATGGATTTTGTCGATCCATCTGACGCACCCGGAGTGGGCACGCCGGTGCGCGGCGGCGCCACCTATCGCGAGGCGCACCTGGCGCTGGAGATGATCGCCGACAGCAAGTCGATGGTCTCCTTCGAGCTGGTCGAGATCAATCCGGTGATCGACTTGCACAACACCACCGCGACGCTCGGCGTCGAGTTGGTGCTTTCGGGGCTGGGCAAAAAGATTTTGTGAGAAGCGATATGTGCCGCGCTACGAGCGCGGTTTTGGCGAGAAGGGATGAAAGAGGATGACTTCGGGTAAGCGGTTGCGAGTAGGAGTGCTGTTTGGAGGGCGATCCGGTGAGCATGAGGTGTCGCTGGCGTCGGCGGCGTCGGTAATTCGGGCGCTCGATCCAGAAAAGTACGAAGCGGTGCCGATCGGGATCTCGAAAGATGGCCGCTGGCTCGCCGGCACGAAAGCAAATCAGATGCTGCCGGAAGTCTTGAAGAAAGGCGAGCGCGTGTCGCTTCCGCCGGACCCCACCGCGGGGGCGCTGCTGCCGATTTCGCAAGGCGCGGGGCGCCCGAGCATTGCGGTGGAGGTAATGTTTCCCGTGCTGCATGGAACGTTCGGAGAAGATGGCACCGTGCAAGGCCTCCTCGAACTGGCCGGACTCCCCTACGTAGGCGCCGGTGTGCTGGGCTCCGCGGTTGGCATGGACAAGGATGTGCAGAAGCGATTGTTCGAGCAGGCAGGGCTGCCCACGGTCCCGTTTGTCGCTATCCGGCGTTCGGAATGGGAGCAGCATCGCGAAGCAGTTCTGGCGCGGATCAAGAAGAAGCTGAAATTTCCAGTGTTCGTGAAGCCAGCTACTCTCGGGTCTTCGGTGGGAATGTCGCGAGTGAAAAATGCAGGTGAACTGTCGCCGGCGATGGACCTGGCCGCTGAGTTTGCGTTAAAGATTGTGGTCGAGCGCGGCGTCAATGCGCGCGAAATCGAAGTCTCCGTGCTGGGAAATGATGACGTGAAGGTTTCTGTTCCCGGCGAAATCGTTCCGCACCGCGAATATTACGATTACGCCGCGAAATATTTGGAGCAGGGAACCAAGCTTGAGATTCCGGCGAAACTCAGCAAGCAGCAGGTGGCGAAATTTCAGGAACTGGCGGTGAAAGCGTTCCAGTGCATCGACGGAGCGGGGTTGGCGCGCTGCGATTTCTTCCTCGAGAAAAAGACCAACCGCATTTTCGTGAACGAGCTGAACACCATTCCCGGTTTCACCGCCATCAGCATGTATCCGAAGTTGTGGGAAGCGAGCGGATTATCCTACCCGAAGCTGATCGACCGGCTGATCGAGCTGGCCTTTGAGCTGCATCGCGAAAAAGCTCGTACGAAATATTCTATCGAGCTGCCGGCAGGCGCCGCCGGAGCTCTCGATGCCTGAACGCCGCCCGAGCGCGTGAACCCTACCAGCTATTTCTGGCTTTTCCCTGTGGTCGAAAGATCGATCACGCGCTTCTGAAACTCCTGCGATTCCGACATCGAGCAGATTCCTTCCCCCAAGGGCGAATCCGACGCCTTGAAGGTCTTCGTCCCGGTGAAAGTTTTCGTGTAGGCCTTGGGATCGTCTACGGTCATCTGCAACTCGAGGGTTTTATTGTCGATGCGGCGGAAGCGCTCGATCAGGTGCAGCGCCTCGCTGTGCGGATGGCCGAGATGGTCAAGCCAGGTCTTATCGTTGAAGCCGATCGTATCGATCACCAGCGCGTCGCCATCGTATTTCCCCACCGACTCCCCCAGCCAAGTGGAATCGGGATCCTTGGAGTGCTCTTTATTCAGCGGGATCGCGCGCCACATTTTCGTGTATTCGTACAGGATGTAAACGGTGTCGGGCGTCTGGATGAACTTGAATTCCCAGGGATACAAATAGATGCGCGACACACCGGGAGGATCGCAATAATTCTGCACCGGATCGTTGATGGCCTCGAACGTGGCGTCGGCGCCGAACGGAGGATGCGCTGTCTTAAATTTCGCCTCAGCCCACGGCGTCATCGGGGCCTTTTCAGGATGTTGCCCACGCGGATCGTCAGGAAACCAGTTGTTCACCGTTTTTCCGCCGGGACCCCAGTTGCGCGAAAGATCGGGAACTTGTGCGCCGGCTGCGGATTTCATGCCAGCTCCTGACGCCACTGCTGCGCCCTGCGCAGCAGCGCTTTGCGAATACAACATCGGCGAGGCCATCGCAGAACCGAACAGTGCTATCAAAAGCGCCATATTACGCATGGAAATCCTCCAACACACTTCAGAAGATGCGAAATCTATTTTGTCGTGAGCGGCACACCGTTCACGATCACTTTGAGCACCGAAGATTGCATCCCAGTTGTGCCCACCGGGGCGCCATTCTTGGCCGGGTGCGTTTCCGCGGCGATATCGTCGCCCACCTTAATGGAATTTTTGCTCCAGCCTGAACGGATCATGTGCTGCGGCGCGCCCAGTTCCAGGGCCCAATGCTGCACGTCGCCGTTGTCGTCTTTCGCGTCGACGTAGATCACGCAGTGCGGATTCACCCAGTCGAATTCGGTGACCTTGCCCTTTACGGTGATCACTTTCTCCATGTCATAGCCGGCCGTGCCGTGGTGCGCGTAGGAAGGGGCGGCGGAAGGCAACAGGGCTATTGCCAGGACGCATGCAAGCAAGCTGAGTTTCATAAAACCTCCGAGCAAATCCGTTCAATTGTGGGCCGGGAGCAAAGGAACTTGAGCGAACCGGATCATATCAGGATCAATACAGTAAGGAAATCGGCAACCCTGGGCGTTGCCCGAAGCATCCGTGATATTCTCGGGCAAGAACGGAATGAAATTTCTGAAAGCATTGGCGGCATTCAGCTTAGTCCTCCTCCTGGTAACCGTTCTTTACGCGCAGCGTGCCTTTCGCGAATATCCCTCAGTTGAATACGGCTATCAACCCTTGCCTCCTGATTACAAACAGCCTGCGGAGTTTGCCTTCGCCAGGCTGATGTATCCCCCGGGACCAAATGACGGCTATCGCGGGCGCTTCGACGGCGACTGGCGCGAAGGGCTTTCTCTGTGGACACAGGATTATCCGCCGGCGGACCGAAAATTTTCCGAAGCGGTGCGGCGGCTCACGCGCATCAGCACACGCTCTGTGGAGCAGGCGGTGAATCTGGAAGATGACGGAGAGGTTTACAACTGGCCTTGGCTCTATGCGGTGCAGGTGGGCGAGTGGGGACTCACGCCGAACCAGGGAAGAATTCTTCGCGATTACCTGCTGCGCGGCGGATTTTTCATGGCCGACGATTTCCATGGCAGCGAAGAGTTCGAAGTATTCGTGCAGCGTATGAAATATGTTTTTCCGGACCGTCCGCTGGTGGATATTCCGGACAACGATCCGATCTTCCACACGGTGTTCGACCTGAACGACCGCTATCGCATCACCGGCGCGGAACATCTCGCAGTGGGTTACAAAAATGACGGTCGCGTGCCGCGCTGGCTGGGAATCTATGACGATAAAGGCCGCGTGATGGTCGCGGCCTCCTACAACTCGGACATCGGCGATTCGTGGGAATGGGCCGATGAGCCACGTTACCCGGAAAAATTCTCAGCGCTCGGAATCCGGATCGGCGTGAACTACGTTGTTTACGCCATGACCCACTGATCCCGTTTCAATGTCATCCCCAGCCGAGCGCCTTCGCGGCCCGGCGAGGGTCGCAGAGCGCAGTCGAGGGATATGCATCTTCTCTTGTGCTCTTCACTTGCCGTTGCCGTCATTCTGAGCGCCGAATCTGCGCGAAGAATCTCTCTTCGCCGTTTCGGCACTTGTAGCGGCGGGCTTCAGCCCGCCAGATGTTGCCTTTCTTCCGTGGTTCGAAAAATCAGACGGCGGCCTCGCCGGTAATGGGCGCGGCGGCCGGCTTGCTGCGCTTCAGCAAAAAAAGTAGCGGAATCACAATCAGAGCAACCCCTGCCAGAATTCGAAAGCTATCGACGAACGCGGCCATCATAGCCTGGCGCTCGAGACCCTGATACATCAACACCTGCACCTTGCCGGCCATATTTGAAGCGCTGGGCGAAAGCACGGCGGCGCCGTGGCCCAGAGCCGCGGCAGCCATCGATGATCCCCCCAACATTCCGAAGTGATAGCTCGCGCGCCAGTAGAGCGTGGTCGTGACGAACGAAATGCCCATGCTCCCGCCAATATTGCGCGAAAGATTCACCAGTCCGCTGGCCTGATTGGTCTTGTCGCGTCCCACATTACGGAAGGCCATCACGTTCGCCGGCACAAAAAGAAAAGACGTCGCGATGCGCGAGATGATCCAATCGCCGGCCGGCGCGCGCATGGACGCGCCGAATCCCACGTGGGAAAGCTGCAGTACGCCGAAGGAGAGAATAATCAAGCCGATGAAAATCAGCCGGCGCGGATCGGCTTTCGTAAGAACGCGCCCGATGATGGGGAGCGCCAGCAATCCGGCGATGCCGCCGGGCAATAAAACAAGGCCGCTATTCTCGGCGGTGAAGCCCACCACGGTTTGCAGAAGGATGGGCAGCAGCACGATTGTGCCGTACAGAATGAAGCCGATCAGAAAAATGAGCGCCGTGGAAACGAAGAAATTGCGATTGAGCAGCAGGTGCAATTCCACAACAGGATTGGGCACATGGAATTCCCACCAAACCAGGGTGATCAAAGCAGCGGCGGCGACGACGGTCATGACGACAATGAATTGCGACTGGAACCATTCCGAGCGCTGGCCCTTGTCTAGCACGACTTGGGTGAAGCCAAGACCGACGCTGAGCAGGCTGAGTCCGATGTAATCGATCTGCCGCGCGCTACCGGCTTGTTTCGAGGCGTGCGGAGGATCGGAAAGCACGAAGGAACTCAGCGCGATGGAAAGAATGCCGATGGGAATGTTGATCAGGAAAATCCAACGCCAGGAATAGCTGTCGGTGATCCAGCCGCCGATGGTAGGGCCGATAGCCGGAGCGATCAGCGCGCCGGTGGCGTACATGGCCATGGCCATGCCGTGCTGCTTGCGGGGAAAACTGTCGATGAGAATGGCTTGCGCGGAAGGCTGCATGCCGCCGCCCCCGGCACCTTGCAGCACGCGGAAGAAAATGAGGAGCGGCAGGGTGGGGGCGAGTCCGCAGAGAAGCGAGCTCACCGTGAACACCAGCGTGCAGCACATGAAGAATTGTTTCCGCCCGATGAGCTTTGAAAACCAGCCAACCAGCGGCAGCACGATAGCATTTGAAACCAGGTAGGAAGTAAGAATCCAGGTGCTCTGGTCGACGCCAGCCGACATGCTGCGGGAGATGTGCGGCAGCGAAACGTTGGCGATGCTCGAATCGAGCAGTTCCATGAACGTGGCGAGCATCACCGTCGCGGTGATAATCCAGGGATTCACTGCGGGCGCCTGGTATGTTTCCGCGTGATCGGCAATCGTGCTGCTCAAGGTTCGCGACCCTCGATACACGACGACTCAGCGAATGCGTAAGCGATGATGAAATGCTGCTGAGGTGGCCGGGCGAAAATATCCTAGCATGGAGCGTGGGCGGGCTGAAGGCGGGAACTGCTCGCGGGAACGGCACCGCGAGTGGTATGGCGCTTCGCGCCGGTTGTTTTGTCCCGGCTAAAGCCGGGACCTACAAAGGTCGCGCGATGTCGAGCTCGCTCGGGGCGAGAGCGGCAAGAGAGCGCCGCGCGGCGGTTCTAGTGGGTGAGGTTGTTTTCAGCGCAGACGTATTCCTTGATTTGCCAATCCGGCTTCAGGGTGAACCGCTTCGTCGCGGTCCACGGCTTTGTGTACATTTTCGGATCGTCAATGGTGAAGGCAGCCTCGAGAGTCTTGTAATCGATGCGGCGAATGCGTTCGGTCACATGCAACGCATCGCTCGTGGGCAATCCCTTAGGATCGAGCCAGGTCTTTCCGTTGAATCCAATGTCGTCGACCACCAGCGTGTCGCCGTCCCATTTGCCGATGGAATTGCCCATATAGGTGGAGTCGAGATCTTTCGGATGGCCGCGGCCGTCGGTGAAAACTTGCCGCACCAGCGATTGATATTCGAAGATCATCACGATGCGATCGCGCGCCATCACGATTTCCCAGGGAAATGGCTGCAGCATGGTCCGCGGAATTCCCGGCGGAATGCAGCGCGGCGCCGGATCGGGGCCGCGCTCAGGATCGGAATGCTCCTTCTCGTAATTCCATTTCTTGTACAACGCTTCGGCGGCGGGACGGAACGGCGGATCCTCCTTAGGCAAAA
The DNA here is from genome assembly GCA_035551975.1 of Candidatus Acidiferrales bacterium. Lineage (GTDB taxonomy): Bacteria > Acidobacteriota > Terriglobia > Acidiferrales > UBA7541 > Palsa-295. The sequence continues at coordinate 85,132 of DASZMG010000161.1, forward strand.
TGGTCTGGTAGTAGGGTTCGATGAACCACACGCCCGAGAGATCGCGCGGAGAAAATTTGGCCTGACTTTTTGGAGCCGGGGTTTGCCGCGCCGCCTGCGCGGAGAAAATCCCGCAAGCGAGCAAAGCAGCGGCGGCGAAGATTAGAATTGCGGCGCTCTTTCGCAACGGACGCTCCTTTCTACAAGTCATCCCATAAAACCAGTTTAGGCGGTCGGCGTTCCAGCTCCGACAGATAAGCCTCGGACTATATTGGGCTTTACAGCCCGCCATGGGTAGCGCTCGTCATTCTGAGCGCCGGATTTGCGCGAAGAATCCCTCTTGCCGTTCGTCAGGGCACGCCTTCGAAGTTTGTGTCGCAACTCGCTGCCGATTCAGCCGTGCGCCCTGTCGTAGCGGCGGACTTCAGTCCGCCATCCTCGCTTTTCTCGCTTACTCCTTTCGTATTTCCGCGAGGAAACTCCGCGACTTAATACAGACCAAACGAAAGTGTCATCCCGAGTGAGCGAAATGCCGCTCTTCGCGACGAGGGATCTGCTTCCTCTTTTGATGTCCGTCAGGGCACGGCTTCAGCCGTGCCGTAAAGAACCACGATTCGGTGCGGCTTCAGCCGACTGAGGGATTGAACTTACGGTTTTCATACAGACTCTTTATCCCTTCAAGCAACTTGCCCCCCGGAGTTTAAGTATTTATGAGATAGCTAGTGTCCGTAACTGAAGCCCTGGCCATCCAGTTTCTGGCCGTTGGCCAGGACCACGCTTGCCAGACGCATCACTTCGGAGCCGTTGTTCGCGGGCGCGCCGTTCACGGTGATTTCATCGCCCTCTTTGATGATGTCGCGACTCCATCCCACGCGGCTGAGCATGTTGGGGCTGTTGGCCTCCACGCGCCATTCGTCCACGCCGCCATTCTTGTTCTTCACGTTGAGGTAGATGAAAGCGTGCGGATTGGCCCAGTCGAATTTGGTGACTTTGCCCTTGATCGCGATGGGATGCTGAAGATTAAATCCTGCGCTGGAGTGGTGCGCCGCAGCGCGTGGCGCGAAAAGCGGCGCCAGCATAACCGCCGCCAGCATCAGCACGAAAACCCGAACCTTCATCGGAGCACCTCCGCTCGCGAACCTGTGCGCTCGCGATCCCCATTGCCGCCGTACTATACACCCGCTCCGGCTGCATCGGCCATCTCCGCGCATCGTCCGCCAACTAGCAGTTGAAACGTCCCTGCCTTCATTGCTAGGGTGTTGCGTCGCGTTGGAACGTGACGGAACGGAGAGGGGATGGAGGCGGTAACCGGAGAATTGATGCGACGTTTTTTGCCCATGGCCGGGACCGCGATGTCCTGCAGTCGATTCGCGAACATCCCTTCACGAACGAAAAACGAAACCTATGTCGACACGTCGTGCAAACTTAGGTCTCACGTAAGTTATTGCAAACAAAGAATCCGGCCCTTGCTACGTCGACACACATTTCAGCCCTTCCTCGCGCTCACTTTTTCACTTCGCCCCGCTCTGAAGGGGCGCCGCGCTGAGCAAATCCGCCGGTTCTTTCTTCTGGGGCCAAGCCTTTTAAGGGATCGGAGCTTCGGCTCCGAGAAAAAGACGCCCGCACGAGCGCCTTTCTTTCGCGCAGGCTTCCCCTTTTCCGCCGCCCCTGTCATCCCGAGCGCAGCAGCTTCCCCGGACCGTTCAGGGACGCGGTTGCGCAGTCGACGGATCTGCATTTGCTCTTCGTCAGCGCACGCTTTCAGCCGTGCCGCCGCCCCTCCATGGCCTTGTAGGGGGTCGGAGCTTCAACTCCGACAAAAATCCCGGCGCGAAGCCCCGCCCGATCGTGGCGCATTTCGGCCGAGCATTCGCTCTTTCATCCTCAAGTATTCGTCTTCGGCCCTATGACCGCCCATCGCAACCACGCCGACCGCCTCGAAGAACTTCGCCGCCGCAACACCGAAGCCGAAGCCGGAGGCGGCCCCGAGCGCACCGCGCGCCAGCACAAGGAAGGAAAACTTAGCGCCCGCGAACGCATCGATCTTCTCCTCGACGAAGGTACCTTCGAGGAGCTCGACAAATTTGTCCGCCATCAATCGCACGACTTCGGCGTCGACGCGCAGCGCCCCGCCGGCGACGGTTTCATCACCGGCTACGGACACATCCACGGCCGCCTCGTCTATGTTTTCGCGCAGGACTTTACGGTTTTTGGTGGCTCGCTCTCCGAATCGAACGCGCGCAAGATCACCAAGATTATGGATCTGGCCATGCGCTCCGGCGCTCCTGTCATCGGTTTAAACGATTCCGGCGGCGCGCGCATTCAGGAAGGCGTCAATTCTCTCGCGGGCTACGCCGACATCTTTCTGCGCAATACGCTTTCGAGCGGCGTGATCCCGCAGATCAGCGCGATTCTCGGACCTTGCGCCGGGGGCGCAGTCTACTCGCCCGCCATCACCGATTTCGTCTTCATGACCCGCGATACTTCCTATATGTTCGTCACCGGCCCGGACGTAATCAAGACCGTGACGCACGAGGAAGTGAGCATGCAGGAGCTCGGCGGCGCCATGACGCACAACGCCAAAAGCGGCGTCGCTCATTTCGTCGCGGTGGACGATGCTGAATGCCTTGCGATGATCCGCGAGCTGGTCGGCTACATTCCTTCGAATAATCTGGACGACCCTCCTCGCCGCGCTTCGAACGATCCAGCCGACCGCGCCATTCCCGCGCTCAACACTCTCGTGCCGGAAGATCCGCAAAAGCCTTACGACATGCTGGACGTCATTCGCGCAGTCGCCGATGAATCTGAATTTTTCGAAGTCCACGAGCACTTCGCGAAGAATCTCGTGATCGGATTCGCCCGCCTCGACGGTCGCCCAGTCGGCATCGTCTCCAATCAGCCGGCATTTCTCGCGGGCGTGCTCGACATCAACGCCTCGGTAAAAGGCGCGCGTTTCGTGCGCTTCTGCGACGCCTTCAATATTCCGCTGATCACGTTCGAGGACGTTCCCGGTTTTCTTCCCGGCACGCAGCAGGAGTGGGGTGGCATCATCAAGCACGGCGCGAAATTGCTTTTCGCTTTTGCCGAAGCCACCGTGCCCAAAATTACCGTGATCACACGCAAAGCCTACGGCGGCGCTTATTGCGTTATGTCCTCCAAGCACATCCGCACGGATATCAACTACGCCTGGCCTACCGCCGAAATTGCCGTCATGGGTCCCGAAGGCGCCGTGAATATCGTCTACAAGCGCGAAATTGACCGTGCCCCCGAAGCTGAGCGCGCCAGCTTGCGCCAGGAAAAAATCGAGGATTTTCGCGAGCGCTTCGCCAATCCCTACGTCGCCGCCGAGCGCGGCTACATTGACGCGGTCATCGAGCCCGCGCAAACCCGCGCCAAGCTGATCACCGCGCTGCGCTCGCTCGAAAACAAACGCGACACCAACCCCCGCAAAAAGCACGGCAATATCCCGTTATAGCCGTCTCAAGCGTCAAAAAAATGCCGAACCGATTGCTTCCAACAGTTGTGGGCCCTTCGCGACCGCTTTTCTTGCCATTCTTTATGGTTCCCTTATGCGTCGTTCCGCCTATTGAACGAAAACGTATCGCGCAACTCGAATCCGCGGTCGATTTGCATTAGTATTTCTTCGAAATTTTCCGGCGTTCCGCCAATCGTAAATCCTGGGAGACTCTTAAATCATAATGGGGAAGAAGTCCGCAACGCGCACGGTTCTCGAAATGCTCGATAGCATCATTGAGCAGCATCATCTGCTGAAGCATCCGTTTTATCGCGCCTGGACCGAAGGAAGCTTGCCGCGGGAATCGCTGCAGACTTACGCCGAGCAGTATTATCACCATGTACGCTCTTTTCCCGAGAACCTGAAGATACTTGCGGCGCGCAGCGATGAGAAGCTGGCCAAGATCGTCGAGGACAATGTTGCGGAGGAGTTGAATCCCGCCAGTCCGCACCCGGTGCTCTGGCGACAGTTTGCGCACTCACTCGGCGTCACCGACGCGGCGCTAGACAGCGCGCGTCCGCTTCCCGGAATCGCCGCGCTGCTCGACACGTATGAGGAAGCTGCATCGCAGGGCTCTGCCGCGCAAGCGGTTGCCTGCTTCTATGCTTACGAGTCGCAGGTGCCGGAAATCTGCACCCAGAAAATCGCCGGACTGAAGCGCTACTACGGCATCACCGACGCGCGCGCTCTTGAATATTTCGCGGTGCACCAAGAAGCGGACGTCCGCCACCGTGCTGCGTGGCGCGACTGGCTCTCGAGCGAAAAGAATGGCGACTCGTTCGGCGTGCTCTGCGCCGCCGAACGCAGTTTGAAGGCGCTCTGGGGCGCGCTTGACGCGGTGTATCCCCGCGCCTTCGCCGCCAAAAACTAGCGGTCACGAGAAATCGTCGGCGTTCATCCGTATTCCGCAAACGCGTCGCATTTCGAGGAAGTTGTTGCTCGTGCTGAGATGGACTCCACTCGTCATTCTGAGGAGCGGAACAGCCTGAGGAACCGAGGGTCGCACGTGAAGGACGAAGAATCCCTCTTAGTCGTTCGCCAGCGGAAGAAAAGTTCGCAAATTTGCCGCGTGATTTTGTTTCGTTGCTCTAGGAATTCACGCGCATGAGCGTGCGTACGCCGTCGCGTCCGCCGATAAGTACCTGCGACGCGAACTTCAAGAATAATCCGTGCTCGACCGACCCGATCACGTGGTCCAAATGGTGCGCCGTCTCTTTGGGATTCTCCATCGCGCCGAAATCGCAGTCGATGATGTAGTTTCCACTGTCGGTGCGGAACGGCTCGCCGCTCTTGTCCATTCGCAGCGAAGTCTTCGCGCCAATTTTCTGTAGCTTGTGTTCTGTGGATTGCCAGCCAAACTGCACTACTTCCACCGGCACGGCGCACAAGGAGCCCAGCCGCTGCACCAGCTTGGTATCGTCGGCGATCACCACCATCCATTTGCTCGATGACGCGACGATCTTTTCGCGCAGCAGCGCGCCGCCGTGTCCCTTGATCAGAAATAGCGTCTCCACCTGCACCTCGTCCGCGCCGTCCACAGTCAGGTCGATCTGCGCGTGCTCCCCGAAAGTAGTCAGCGGAATATTCAGCCGGCGCGCATGCGCCGCGGTTTCCTCGGAGGTGGGAATGCCGGAGACGCGCAGCCCATCGCGCGAAATCCGCTGCGCCAGCGCTTCGATAAAAAACGCCGCGGTCGATCCCGTTCCTATGCCCAGCACCATGCCATTTTCCACCAGCTTCGCGGCCTCTTCCGCCGCGGCCTGCTTCCATTCGTTTTGTCTGCTTCGATCCATTTCACCGCTTCCGTAATATTCCGTGGTGGTATTCCGTGCGATTCGGTGCCATCCGACGCCATTCGGGGACAGACGAATGCGACGCAATCATAGCCGCTCGCTCGAAAACTGCCAACACGATGCGCTCGGTCCGCGCATTGTAGTGATCTGCTATATTGACAGTTTGTTGTGATGCCAGCTCGCCCGCACTTGGCAACGCAGGTCCAAGAATCCAAGAAGATGTCCACGAAACTTTTCAAAAAGATCCTGATCGCCAATCGCGGCGAAATCGCGCTGCGCGTGATGCGCGCCTGCCGCGAACTGGGCATTCGCGCCGTTGCAGTTTATAGCGACATAGACCGCACCTCGTTGCACGTTCGCGTGGCCGACGAAGCGTATCGTCTTGGCCCTGCGCCATCGCGCGAAAGTTATCTCTCCATTGAGAAAGTGGTGCAAGCTGCCCGGAACGCCAAATGCGACGCGGTGCATCCTGGCTACGGTTTCCTTGCCGAAAATGCCGCATTCGCGCGAGCCTGCGCGGATGCCGGCCTCACATTCATCGGCCCCTCGCCCGAGGCCATGGAAAAGCTCGGCTCAAAAACCGCCGCGCGCCATCTGGCCAACGATACTCGCGTCCCAACAGTGGCCGGCACGCTCGATCCAATCGCGACCCCAGACGCGGCTCTCGCGAAAGCGCGCGAGATTCATTTTCCTGTCGTTCTAAAAGCCGTCGCCGGTGGCGGCGGCAAGGGCATGCGCGTAATTGAGCGCGAATCCGAACTCGCCGCCGGCTGGCGCGACGCAACCTCCGAAGCCGAGAACGCTTTCGGCGACGGCCGCCTCTATCTCGAAAGATATCTCCCGCGCCCGCGTCACATCGAAATTCAGGTTCTCGGCGACGAGCACGGCAACATGGTCTATCTCGGCGAGCGCGAATGCTCCGTGCAGCGCCGCCATCAGAAAGTGGTGGAGGAAGCGCCCTCGCCGATCATGGACGAAGCGCTGCGCAAAAAAATGGGCGAGGCTGCTGTAAAACTCGCGCGCGCCGGAAATTATAGCAATGCCGGCACTGTAGAGTTCTTGGTTGACGAAGGCCGTCAGTTTTATTTCCTCGAGATGAACACCCGCTTGCAGGTGGAGCATCCCGTTACCGAAGCGGTCACTGCGCTCGACCTGGTGAAGCTGCAGATTCGCATCGCCGCCGGAGAGAAGTTGCCGTTCGCCCAGAAGGATATCGCCATTCGTGGCCATGCCATTGAATGCCGCATCTACGCCGAGGACCCCGACAACAGTTTTTTCCCTTCGCCCGGGAAAATTCTCGATCGCCGCGTGCCCGCCGGACCGGGCATTCGCATGGACGACGGCGTCTACGTGGGCTGGACCGTGCCCAACGATTACGATCCGCTACTCGGGAAATTGATCGCCTGCGGCGGCGACCGCGCCGAAGCAATCGCGCGAATGCAACGCGCTCTTGACGAGTATTACGTCACCGGGATCAAAACCAATCTCGGACTGTTCCGCCGTATTCTGGCCTCACCCGATTTCCAGAAGGGCGAAATCTACACGCGCTGGCTCGACAATTTTTTGCTGCATCTCCGTGAGGGAAAATCCATGGCTGCGAAGTCCGAATCGCATCCGGACGAGGCGTTGGAGAACGCCGCCATCCTGGCCGCCGCTCTTTGGCATTCCTCGCGCAATGGCAAGCGGCCGGACGCAACCCGCAGTGTCGGTGCGCGTGAATCGCGCTGGAAGATGGAAGGGCGTGAGGAGCAGCTCGACCGCGCGCCTTCTCGCTCGGGAGGCAGTTCCTAGCTTGTGAAGATGATCGGCCCATGAAACTCACCATCGAACTGGACGGAAAACCGAGAACCACCGAGCTTTCGCGCGCCGAAAACGGCGCTTTTATCTGTTCCATCGACGGCGTTGCCATCAATGCCGATGTCGCCGAAATCTATCCCGGCGTATATTCGATTCTCATCGGCGGACAATCGCTCGAAGCGCGCGTCGACTCGCACTCCACTAATCTGCTCGTGTCCGTCGCGGGACGTGAATTCTCGGCGGCGGTTCGCGACCCGCGCGAATGGAAGCGCAAGCATGGCGGATCGGTCGCCTCCGAAGGCAGGCAACAGGTTGTGGCGCCGATGCCAGGAAAGGTCGTGCGCATTCTGGCCAAGGCGGGTGACAAAATCGAAGCGGGGCAGGGAATTCTGGTGGTCGAAGCGATGAAGATGCAGAACGAAGTGCGCGCGCCGAAGTCAGGTGTTGTAGAACGAATGCTGGTCAGCGAAGGTCAGTCTGTGAACGCCGGCGAGGTGCTCGCGGTGGTCAGCTAAGTTCGCTGCTTCGCGAAGTGCTCTTTGATTTTGAAGTTGCTGTTTTGTCTTGCGTTGTCATCCCGAGCGGCAGTCGAGGGATCTGCATTCGCTGTCGAATTTATTCTTACGGCGTTATTCCGCGCGCAGCGGAAAATCCCTCTTCAATTCGGAAGTTTTCCGGCCGATTCCAGCACTTGCCGCGCCATGTAATTAGTGATGTGCGCTTCATCGCGCAATTCCGCCATGTAGGCGGAGCGCAGCAGTTGCTCCTTGCGGTTGCGCAGCATGTCGCGAATGCCTTGTTGCACCTGGGGATCGCTGATCTCGCGCTGCCCGGCTGCTTCCTTGGCGATCAGCTTCAGGATGCGATATCCGCCGCCTTTCACCGGAATCGGCTTGCTCGATTGTCCCGGCTTCATTTCCAGCACGGTTTTCTTCAGCACCGGGTCGGACTGATTCAGCGCGGACTCGGGAATAAATCCCAGGTCGCCGCCGGTGGAGGAACTGGTGTCCTCCGAATAGTCCATGGCCAGTTGCGAAAAATCCTCGCCGGCGTCGATCCTTTTTTCCAGGTTGGCGGCCTTTTGCCCGGCTTCGGCTTCGGTGGTGGCCTTGTCGTTCTTGCGGTTGTGCACCGAAGGATCGGGGCGTGGCGTTATGACGATCTGCGCGATGCGGTATTGCGGCTCGGCCACATTGAACTGCGCGCGGTTCTGGTTGTAGTAATCGTTTACGTCCTGGTCGGTGACCGTAATCTTGGCCACCACTTCGCGGTTCAGCAGTTTTTGAATGGAAAGCTGCCGGCGAATTTCGCCCTTCAGATCGTCGATGCTGAGGCCGCTCTCTTTCAATTTCTTCTGAAACTCTTCCTCCGTGTAAGGGCTCTTCGATTCGGTGAATTTGTCTTCGACTTCCGCGTCGGTAGCCACCAGATTCATCTTGGAGGAGCGCTCCAGCAGAATTTCGCTGTTGATCAGCTCGTCGAGAATACTGAGTTTCAGGGAAAGCGCTTCTTCCTGGGAGGGATCGGGCGCGTCGGCATTCACGCGCGAACGAAAGGACTTTTCAACATCCGCGCGGCTGATGGGCTTGCCGTTCACCACGGCCCACACATCGGGAGCGGGGGCGGCCTCTTCGTTCCTGCATGACGCGGCAAATCCGCAAAGCGCCATCACCGCGAGAAAAAGAATGCCCCGCTTCACAGGAAGCTCCTTAAGCCGGTGTTAGGCAGCTTTCGTTACTCGACCGGAGCGGATGCAGGAGGTGCAGACGCGGACGTGCTTCCGTACGCCATCGACTA
>DASZMG010000162.1:0-30837 GCA_035551975.1 Candidatus Acidiferrales bacterium
GAGCCACCGTGCAGATCCATCAAGCTCTCAACGGCCGCCTTTCGCTCTTCTACCGCGATACTCGGCTAGAACATTCCAATCTGGCAGGAGGGTGACATTTCTACGTTGCCGTTAGGGTGACATTTTTACGTTGCTACAACACGTCAGTTGGAAGGTGAGTTGGAAGGGGCGCCGAAGTCACTTCGAACGTTGTGGTTACCGACACGGCATTCTGTGACGCCAGTCACAGCGAAACCGGCATGCCATTGCCCAGAATAGAGTTGCATGACTCCCAACATTAGCGAATGGCTTCCAAAGTCTGTCCTTTCCCTGCGGACTTATAACCGGCAAAAGTTCTTCTCAGACCTGGTGGCAGGAATCACTGTGGGGCTGGTGGCACTGCCGCTGGCCATGGCGTTTGCCATCGCCTCGGGCGTAACGCCCCAGCTGGGCATTTACACCGCAATCATCGCCGGATTCCTGATCTCCGCGTTGGGCGGCTCGACCACCCAGATCGGCGGCCCAACCGGAGCGTTCGTGGTGGTGGTCTACGGGATCATCGCGCGGTACGGGCTCGACGGGCTTTACATGTGCACGATGATGGCTGGCGTGCTGCTGGTGATTCTGGGCGTCACCGGGCTGGGAACCGCCGTGAAATTCATTCCGCGTCCGGTGGTGGTGGGATTCACGAACGGAATCGCCGTCATCATCGCCAGCACGCAGATCAAAGATTTTTTCGGCCTCAAGATCGACAAGGTGCCGGGCGACTTTCTCTCGCGCATGGAAGTGTTGGCGCGCGGATTTCGCACAATTTCCTGGATGGAGACGGGCATTGCGCTGCTTGTGCTCGCGCTGATCATCGTTTTCACGCGGTATGTGAAGAAAGTGCCCGGCTACATCGTGGCGCTTTTTGTGGGCACGGCGCTGGTGATGATTTTCAAGCTGCCGGTGGAAACGATCGGCACGCGCTTCGGCGGCATTCCATCGGGTTTGCCACATTTAAAAATTCCGCACTTTCGCGCGGACCTGCTGCGCCCGCTGATTTCGCCGGCCATCACGGTGGCCATGCTCGGCGCCATCGAGTCACTGATGACCGCGGTTGTCTCCGACCGCATGAGCGGCGACAAGCACAATCCCAGCGTGGAACTGGTGGGGCAGGGCATCGCCAATATTTTTTCGCCGCTATTCGGGGGGCTGCCCGCAACCGGCGCCATCGCTCGCACCGCAACCAACGTGCGCTCGGGGGCGAAAACTCCCGTTGCGGGGATGATTCATGCGCTGACGTTGCTGGCTATTGTGATGTTCGCCGCGCCGCTCGCGCGATTTGTGCCACTCTGCGCCCTCGCTGCCATTCTCTTCGTGGTCTCCTACAACATGGGCGAGTGGCGCGAAATTCCGGAACTGTTGAAGCTTTCGAAACTGGAAGTTTTCACCTGGCTGGCCACATTTCTGCTGACTGTATTCGCCGACCTTACGGTTGCGGTCGAGGCCGGCATGATTCTTGCTGCGCTGGTGTTCATCCGCAAGGTCACCGCAACAACTACCGTGACGCGGGTGACCGAGGAGTATTTGCGCGAGGGGCACGCGCACGTTCTGCAAAACAAAGAAATTCCCGTTACGTCTCCATCTTCCGCATCCACGGGCCGTTTCTTTTTGGCGCCACAGACAAGATCGAAGAAATTACGGCGCGACTCAGGGATCTGCCGCCGGTCCTTATCCTGCGGCTTCGCAACATGACCGCCATCGATGCCACTGGCTTGCAAGCTCTCGAAAAGCTCGCCGACACCATCCACGGCTCTGGACGTGGGCTAATCCTTTGCGGCGCCCGCGAACAGCCCGCGAGACTGATGCATCAGGCTGAGTTCGAGCAGCACGTAGGCGCGGAAAATATCTGCCCGCACGTCGACGCGGCCCTTGACCGCGCAAAGCTCGTATACCGGGATTTGCAACTAGGTATTTCGCCTGCCAGCTATCTGCAAGAACCCGCGGCAATTTCCGGCAACTGAACCCCGTATTGCAGGCACGCGCAACATGCCCGAAACTGGTCTGGTGGCACGTAGTGCGGCCTGACCGGTCATGCATCCTCTCCTTCTGCTGAAGTTGCTCTTGTTGCTCATGCTGGCCAACGGCGCGCCCATCGCCGTGAAGGATGTGTTGCGACGTCATCTTGCCTATCCCGTGGACGGCGGAACGGTGCTCGGAGACGGCCGCCCGCTATTTGGAAAATCGAAGACGGTGCGCGGGCTTTCAGTGTCGCTCGTGGCCACGGCCATTGGCTCGGCCCTGCTCGGCTTAGGCTGGAGGATTGGTTTGATCATCAGCGCCGTGGCCATGGCCGGAGACTTGTGCTCCAGTTTGGTGAAACGGCGCCTCAATGTGGCGCCAAGCGGCAGAGCCACCGGGCTCGATCAGATCCCGGAATCGCTACTGCCTCTGCTGGCGGTGCGCGCAGATCTTGCCCTTGCTGCGTGGGATATCCTCGTCGTAGTCGGTCTGTTTTTCGTCGGTGAGATGTTGCTGTCGATCCTGTTCTACCGCTTGCACCTGCGGGATCATCCCTACTGAAGCAGCACAAACCCGGAAACCGAGCGCCTCGAAAATCGGAGCACATTTAGTGGATGGCGACGCTAGATTCGCTTGAGATGATGCAGCGTGATTTCCGGCGGGCAATTGAATCTTACCGGCACGATGCACGAACCCACTCCCACCGAGGTATAACCCATCATGCTGTGGTGCTTCCAAGCGCCTTTGCCCAACCGCCGCGGCATCTTCGCTTCCAGCTTCATCGGGATCGAGCCCGGGAGGCAGAGTTGGCCGCCGTGTGTGTGTCCGGCCAGGAAGAAAGCAAAATCGGCGTGCGTCGCCTGGCGATAGGTCTCCGGCGTGTGCGATAGAAGAATCGAAAATGCTCCCGGAGGAATCTCCGCAGTGGCCCGCTCGAAGTTCTGCAAATGGTACAAGTGCGCATCGTCGATGCCTGCCAAATGAATGCGCTCGTTGCCGCGTTCGATGGTCACCGATTCGTTCAGCAACACACGAATTCCCATATCTTCCAGGGTGGGGACCATGCGGATCGTGTCATGGTTGCCGAGAACGGTGTATACCGGCTTCCTTAAATACGGACGCAGCCGCGCCATCTCCGCCATGCATTCATCGAATGGCCCAAGCGTCTCGCCGCGGAAATCACCGGTGATGACGCAAACATCATAATCGAGACCGGGGAGGATTTCGGCCAGGCGGCGCATGGCGCGGACACTCATGTCCGCGTGAAGGTCGGTGATATGCAGAAGCGTGAAGCCTTCGAACTTCGGAGGTAGATTACGAAAGTGGGCCTCGTTGTGGCGGACTACGATGCGCTCGGTATTGCGAAGGCCGCGCTCGTACAGGCCGGTGACCTTCAGAATTCCGCGAATGAGCGCGCGCAGGCGCCGGGAATTATCCAGGCTGATGCCCCGGTCAAAGTTCTTCTCGTGATCCTGCTCGACTCCCAGCCTCTGCCGGGCGTGCAGGCGTCCCACGCGGCGCTCAATCCGCGCGACAAGTTCGGCCTCGGGAGACGGCGGTTGTGCGGCGACCGCAGGAAGAGTTTGACTCATAAGCTCAGCGCAACATCCCGAAATGGTGGCTGAGGGAACGGGCGGCAAGGGGAACGTCGGCCGATGACCCGCGCAAGCGTGTGTTCACAGAACGCACCCTTACATTTTGGACTCACGGAGCGTGTAAGACAATGAATCTCCGCACTAAGCGGAGGCTTGATAGTACACGTCGCTATTCAGGCAGCACGTGACTCGCTGCGGCTTGCTGAACCAGGCGATCAGCATCCTCCGGCAGAAGGAAGCGGTCACGAACAGCTTTGTCCGCAGCAGCGCGCACGGCGGCCACATAGGCTTTCTGGCTGCCGTAGCGCTCTTCGAGGGACGGCCGCGGATCGTGCGCAGCCATGCGTTCGTCTTTGGTCTCCGCGAAGGGAATAAAGCCCCCTGTGAAGGCGCACATCTGTCCCCGCAAAAATCCGGCCGGAACGATGTTCCAGCCGAGATAAGTGCCGAGCGGCGCTTGATGCAGCACGGAAGCCACGCCGGCGACTTCATTGCCGTCGGCGTTTACTTTCGGCACGAGCAGCGGAACCACCTGTTTCGTCGCAGGCGGAACTTCTGAAACCACGCCTGACAGATCGTCATAGTGAAAATTCGGTCCCCATTGGTAGTCAAACAGAGGATTTTCGAAATTGTCATGCAGCGTTACCATGGGCAGATCGGGGAATCCCACCGCAGCTTTCGTCGCGTGCACCAGCGTGCCGTCGCTCAGCCGCGGATATTGGCTCCCTGGAGGCGCTGTGCCTTTCTCTATCCACTCCACCATGTCTTCCAGCAGCGCGCGCATGGTGTCCGATTCGGGATTCGGATTCGCCGGAAGCTCACACACCCCCGCACGCCCTCGCGCCGGAGCAGGTGGCGCTGCGCTGAAACCGCCCGCCCCACCCCCATGGGTCGTCCCCGGGAAATAATAGCTGCGCACGTTTTCAGGTTGCGGAAGGTCCTGTTTTGCATTGGTGCCCACTAAAACGGGCGACATGCGCAGGTCCCAAAACTCGGTCGAACCAAACTCCTCCATGATCTTCGGGCATGTTTTCGTCGTGCGGCAACGGTCCAGCAATCCCGCGGATTTTCGCGAGCGCAGCTTATCTGGATAATCGCCCCACCACATCACGCCCTCGTTATCGATCTCGTAAGGATAGGAAGCGCCGTCAGGCAGCGCGAAGCGCACGTTCAGCGGCATCTGTCCCGCGGCAATGTGCGGGATGGCGCCGTCCCACACGATGCGCCCTTCTTCATCCTGGTTGAATCCCAGATGAATAAAGGTGCGAATGAAGCGCCCCGACTGCGAGCTGCCCTGGCTCACGGCGTATTGAATTTTTCCGGCCAGCGGATTCGGCGTGCCGTCGTCATCTTTCCCGGCGTGCCGGAAAAAAGAAGTCAGGTCGCGCGTGGCGGCGAAGCCGATGCCCAGCACAAGCGGATCCTTCGCCTGAAAAACAAGTTGGTACAAAAGCGTTGGGTCGAATCCGTTCTTCAGGCAAATCTTGTGCGGGTCAGGCTCGCCCGGGAAAGGCGTCTTGGTGCAATCGGCCCAGGCCCAGTCCGTGCTTGAAACCGTCGCCCTGCCCGTGTTTTTTCCGTCGCTATTTTCCGAAGTGAATGAGATCAATTTCGCCTGGTTGGTGTCGAGCGTCGCAGGCAAGTAGGGAACGGGACGCGAATAGACGATCAGCGGAGCGGTATTGCCCTCGATATTCATGAACCGAGCCAGCACCGGCCCCGTAATCGTTGAACCGTCCGGGTTGTGCGCCACCGGAACCTGAATCGTTTCGGGCTCGCGTCCCGCAGGCCCCGAGTTCTCCGGGATGTCGCCCTGCCATCCACTGAACAGATAAGAATAGCCGCGATCGCTGCCGACCTGCTCGAGCTTCCGCCCGCGATTCACCACGTCATAGAGCAGCACGTTGCTCGCTTTGCTTATGTCCATGGGCTTGAACAGCGTGAATGTCGCCACATATTCGACCATGCCGTGCGTATTGCGTGGCGCGAGCTGAATGTCCGTGATGATCGAATTGTGCGGGTCCTTGGGGTCAAGCTCCCCGTACGCGTGCCCTACGATCTTTTCGTACTGGCCCGCCGCCCCGAAGCTCTTGCCGCCATACGTGGGCGATTCGCTCTTCGACTTATCGATCACGATGCTCTTCACTTTGGCCTGCGCGGGCGCTGCCAGCAACCCCAGCGCAGTGATGAGCAGAGCAGCGGCTAACACCTGAGCAATCAGGAAAGTTCGCGAAGAAAAATTTGGCATGCGCATAAGATCTCCTTCCTGCTGCCGGGATTGTTATACGGGCATCCCGCCGGGTCAAGCACCCGCAAATCGCGCGATGGGTTTCGCACAGCACTTGCCGGGTGTGGTAACCTGTCAGCCGCCCCCGCTATAGGCCACTTCAGGGAGAAGGTGTGAAGACCGGGCTCGAAATCATTGTCACGCTGCTGCCGTTTGCGGTGCTCTTCGGAGCCTTCCTCATTTTCAAGCTGGATGCCTTCCGCGCCAGCCTTTCCGCGTGGGGATTCGAGTTAGTCGTGGCGCTCGCGTATTACCACATGGGACTTCTCAAGGCCATCGAAGCTTCGCTTTGGGGCAACCTCACCATGTGGTCGGCGTTTCTGGTGCTTTACACCGGCCAAATCTTCGGCCAGGCCTATCGCAATACCGGCCTGCTTCAAATATTGCTCGAATCGATTCAATCCATCCTGCCGAGCTGGGACCAGGAAGGGCAGGCGGTCGCGCTGGTCACTATCGTGGGCGGCTTCATCGGCGCATTCAACGGCTTCGCCACCTATCCCGTGACGATTCCCGGACTAGTTGACCTCGGCTTTGAAGGAATCAGCGCGGTCACCAGCTATCTTGTCTATTTCTCCTGGACGCTTCCGTTCAACAGCCTGTTCATCGCCCCTAACATTTCCAACGCCGCGAGCAAAGTGCCGATTATCGACATTGTGCGCGCCGCCGGACTGCTGAGCATTCCGCTGGTGTTTCTCTCGCTGCTGGGCTTTCTGAAAATCCTGAAATTCAATTTTTTTGAGTGGAAGACGCAGATTTTGTTCTGGTCCATGAGCATGGGCAACGTGATCGCCATCGTGCTGTTCACGCAGGTGTGGCCCCAGTATTACATCGTGATGCTTCTCGCGGGCGCGTCGATTTCGCTCGCGGGCTTATACGCCTACGGCGCGCTGGCCAAGCGCCAGCCCGTCCCAAGTGTCGTCGGCGCCACACGACAAGTCACGGTGCAACCGTCGCAGCCGCGCTTCAAGGCTTTCGCTCCCCTGATTCTTGGCGCGCTGATCGTGGTGCTCACGAAAGTGCCCAGCGTGGCCGAATGGCTCGAGCACTTCGCCTTTCGCGCCGCAGCCTGGGGCTATGCGCCCATTCGCGTCAACATCGTCACTTCCGCGGGATTCTTCATCGTGATTACGGCGCTCGTCTGCTATCTGTTCCGCGTGAAGCCTGCACATGCCGGTAAGGATTTCGCCACGGCCACCAAGCGCAGCCGCGCTCCGCTTTCCACGCTGCTGGTTGGCAGCGCCACTGTGTATCTCATGGTCGATACCGGTCAGATACAGCTTCTCGGCAAAGCGCTTTCCGGAGCAGGGAAGTTCGTCTACACCGCGCTTTATCCCAGCGTCGCGTTTTTGGGTGGCATGGCCTTCGGCCAGGGCTTGCCTGCGGACTTTCTTTTCTCGCGCATGCAGGTCGGCATCGCGCCGGTGCTGGGCATTCCGCTGATGGTGCTGGTCGGCATCGTCACCGTGATTACCATGGGCCCCAACAATGCGCTGAAGCCCACGCAGATCGCCTACACCGCTTCGCTCGCCAACGTGAAAGGCCGCGACGGTGAAATTTTCCGCACCTGTTTACCGTGGCAGTTGCTGCAATTGGTGGTCACTGCCATTCTCGCCGTGATTCTGGTCTATTTCTGGAGATAGTTTTTCGATGAGCGGCATCGCCACGAAACACGACGCGCATCACGCAGCCGCAAGCGGTCCAAGCCTCGATTTCCAGACGCATTTACGCAAGCTTGAATCCGCCGGACTTCTGCTGCGCATCGACCGGCCCATTAACAAGGACACCGAGCTGCATCCGCTGGTGCGCTGGCAGTTCCTTGGCGGGATTCCCGAAGAAGACCGCCGCGCCTTTCTTTTCACGCACGTGACCGATAGCGATGGCCGCCGTTACGATATTCCCGTGGTCGTCGGCGCGCTCGCCGCATCGGCGAAAATCTACGCCATCGGCATGGGCCGCGCCGTCGAGGACATCGGTCCTGCCTGGATGCACGCCATCGCCAATCCCATCCCCCCGGTGCTGATCGCGCAGCCTTCGTGCCAGCAAGTGGTCATCACCGGAGACGATCTGCGCAAGCCCGGCGGCGGCCTCGCCAGCTTGCCTGTGCCCATTTCCACACCCGGCTACGACGCGGCTCCCTACCTCACCGCTACGCTGTGCATCACGCGCGATCCTGAAACGGGTGTGCGCAACATGGGCACTTATCGTGGCGCGCTCAAAGCCAATGACCGCCTCGGCGTGCGCATGTCCTCGCGCATCGGCGGCGCCGGCGGATATCTGCACTGGTGCAAATATCGCGACCGCCGCGAGCCTATGCCGTGCGCCATCGTCATCGGAGCGGCTCCTGTGGTTGTTTATACCGGCCCGCAAAAGTTTCCGACGAACATCGACGAAGTCGAAGTTGCCGGCGGACTCGCTGGCGAGTCAATTCGCATGGCCAAGTGCGTCAGCATTGACCTCGAAGTCCCCGCCGACTCCGAACTCGTCATCGAAGGCCTCATCGATCCCGAGCTTCTCGAGCCCGAAGGCCCCTTCGGCGAAAGCCATGGCTATGTGGCCCTCGAGGACTACAACATGTCCATGCAGGTCACCGCCATCACGCATCGCCGCTCGCCTGTGTTCGCCTCGATCATCAGCCAGGTGACTCCCAGCGAATCGAGCATGATCAAAAAAGTGGCCTACGAGCCCATGTTCCTCGCACATCTGCGCGATCAACTCGGCATCAAGGGCATTCGCCGCGTGGTGATGCACGAGCCGCTCACCAATATTCGCCCGGTGATTTTCCTGCAATTCGCCAATGGCGCTCCGCGCACAGAAGTGTGGCGTGCGCTTCGCGGCGCTGCGTCGTTGCGTGCCGACTGCGGCAAAATTGTCGTCGCGGTCAGCGAAGACATCGATCCCGCCAACACCGATGCAGTGCTTTGGTCCGTGGCCTATCGCGCCAATCTTTCCGAGGACTTGCAGCTCGAGCACTACCGCAGCGCGGGCCACGGTTCGAAGTCCCGCGCGCAGGCCACCGACTCAACCCTGCTCATCGACGCGACGCTCAAGCAGCCCATGTCTCCTCTGGCCCTGCCGGCACAAGAATTCATGGAGAACGCCCGCCACATCTGGAAGGAACTCGCTCTGCCGGCACTGACGGTGCGTCCGCCCTGGCATGGGTATTCGCTTGGTGACTGGAACGATGCCTGGGACGCTTTCGCGCAAAACGCTGTCGCCGGCGAATGGGACAAGAACGGCGAGAACACATTCGCGCGACGCCGCGGCGGAATCAAGCCCGAAACCCCCGTGCGCAGCGTGGAAGGCCCCCCGAAACCCCATGGTTAGCGATGGGTTTTGGTTTTCGTCGTCATTTGAGTCCAAACCCCATGGTTACTGTGGGTTTTGATTTTCGCCGTCATCCTGAACGAGCGTTTCGTGCGACCCGATCAGGGTTGCTCCGCGAGTGAAGGATCTCTCTTATGACCTGTCCATCGTCTATGGCACTTTCACTTGCGAGTGGCCGCCGGAGAGTCACTTCACTCGATAGCGTTTAACGCTTTCGCTCTCAATGCTCCTTCGTTAGACTTCTCCTCTTCTCGTGCCTGAAAAATCCACGCCCATCTCCGTTTTCGACATCGGCATCAACGATCCTTTGCCGCCCGCGCAGTTTCTCCTTCTCGGCCTGCAAAACGTCTTCGGCATGACGGGCATGTTCGTCTTTCCCGGTCTCCTCGGCCGCTCGTTCAACCTGCCGCCTGAGCAAATCGCCTACCTCTACGGCATGACCTTCGCCACCTGCGGATTCATTACTATCCTGCAGTCGGTCTGGTTGCTGCGCCTGCCCATCGTCCAGGGGCCGTATGCAGGCAGCTTTGCTGCGCTGCTTGCGGTGGGCCATTTGCAGGCAGGCGGATTAGGCGCGGCCTTCGGTTCGTTCTTCGTCGCTTCTCTGATCTGGTGCGCGCTCACCATTCCCATCCGCGGATTTAGCTTCATGGCGCTTTTCGCGCGATTCCTGCGCGCGCCCATCATTTCGGGCAGCATCGTGATGCTGGTCATCATGCAAATCTCGAATGTCGCGCTGCCCAACTGGATCGGCGCGCCCGGCACGCCAGGATTTCCATTGCTAAACATTTTTGCCGGCAGCATCGCCATCGTCGTGCTTATCGCCGTCTCGATCTGGGCCGGCACGCTCTGGCGCCGCGCCGCCATCCTCTGCGGACTCGCCGCCGGCACGGCCTGTTACGCGGCGGTTCATCCGATTTCCTTTGCCGCCGTCGCCCACGCGCCCTGGCTGGTCACGCCGCGCTGGTTTCCATTCGGCTTCGCGGTAAACGCGGAGCTGGTGATCGTCTTTCTCATGGTCTTGATCCCGCCCGGCATGGGCTCCATGGCCATGTACCAAATGGTGGCCGATTGGGGCGATGAAAAGCTCTCGGCGGGGCGCATGTCTGGGGGCATCTTCGGCGTCGCGCTTGGCTCCGCCCTGGGCGCCATCGTCGGTGGCCTCAGCACCATTGCTTACCCGGACAACATGGGCATGCTGCGCACCACGCGCGTCGGGTCGCGCTATGCCACTCTGGCGGCTGGAATCCTGCTGATCGCGCTGGGCGGGTTCATCAAGTTCGACATGCTCATCGTGCTGGTCCCGCAGCCCGTTGTCTCGGCCGCGGCCACTGTGCTTTTCGGCATCGTCTTCATGCACGGCGTCCAGATGCTGGCCAAGGTCGATTGGGACGAGCGCAAATTCATAGTGGCTGGTCTGGCCATGCTCGTAGGCCTCGGCGGGATGTTCGTCTCGCCGCAGGCGCTGGCGGCCATGCCTCTGCTCACGCGCCTATTTATTCAGCAACCAGTCATCTCCGGCGGCCTGACTCTGGTCATCCTTCACTCGCTTCTTTGCCGAGACGCCCTCCCGCAATCCACATAGCCCATGTCGGCTATTGAAATCCTCGGGCCAGCCTCATACTATTTCTCTCTTAAGTAACCGGTTACACAAGCTTATTTGGCTTCCGGCCAAACAACGTTCACGTACATCCGCCGCTCTCGAGGACAAGAATGGCTCCCAGAATTCGCCCAGTCGACGACGCAAATGTCTCGTCCGAAGTGCGCGCAGCTTTCAAAACGGCTGAAACGCGCGGCGCGCCCAATTCCACCCTGCTGCGCATTTTGGCGCGTGAACCCGAATCGATGCGCATCTTTTACGATTCCTGGACCAAGTCCTTCTACGGCGGGCGCATCGACCACACCCTGAAGGAAATTGTGCGCGTGCGCATGGCCGAGCTGCGCGGGTGCCACTATTGAGCGAACGTCCGATCTGCTGAGGTTCAGCAGACTCCCGAAACAGCGGCCAAAATCCGCGCCGTGGCGAATATGTTCGATCCTATTTTCACGCCGCGGGAGCGCGCCGCCATGGAAATGGCCTCCATCTTCACCGAAAACTACAAGGACTTCACCGACCAGCACCTGGCGCACTGGAAAGAGCACTTCAGCGACGAAGAAATGGTCGAGTTGGCCGTCTTTATGGCTCTCGCCGATGGTTTCGGGAAAGTAGTCGAAATGCTCGGCCTGGGCAGCGCCGACCAGGTTTGCAAGTTCGAAATCTAGCCTTGTTCTTCGCTTAGCAATTGCGCTGGTACACTTCATACTGAGTAACAGTCAACAACGCCTCGAGATGTCTCTGGGCGGGTTCAATCCAAAATTAGCGAGAGATCAATGAACAAGACTGTTGCTCTGGCAACCGCGCTATTGGTGGGTTTTGCCGTTTCCGCTGCAGATTCAAAAGTGATCAAGAGCCGGGATGGCGCTTGCCAGATCACCGTTCCGGACGATTGGGCGCCCGGCGCTCTTGGCGGCACTGCCGACGGCCCGGACCACAAAGTTTCCGCCGCCGTCAGCTCGCCAAAAATGATCGATTCCTTCGATCAGCTTAAGGCCACGGCCCAGACGATTTATCGCGGCAGCAAAGTCACCAAGAATTCCTCAACGGAATTTGAAATGGAAGGGAAGTCCATCAGCGGCAAGCCGAATGTCTATCGCGCCATTCCTGTCTCGGGCAACAAATTCTGCATTACCGAAGTGATGTACGAGAGCGGCTGTGGAGCAGGCTCGCAAGCTCGCCGAAACTGTCTCCGCCGCAAAGTGACGACCCGACGAGGATCGTCATCCCGAGCCGCGCCCGGTGAGGGCGCAGAGAAAGAAGTCTAGCGAGCGAGGGATCTCTCTCTAGCGCGAGCTCTCTCTTGGGGTTTCTGTTTTCTTTTGCGGTGTCATTCCGAAGCGAGCGGTTTTCAGCGAGTCGAGGAATCTCTCTTCGTGTAAAATTGCCGGCGCGAATGGCCAAACAACTTACTTTCCACATTGAAAACCTGAGCAATCGCGCATACGCTGTCCTTTCACACTGATCACACTGAGGACTCGAGACTTGAGCCATCCTGTGCACAACTTTTCGGCTGCCGGAATCCAGTTCGGCGAAGGCGCTCCGCTATTTGTCATCGCCGGGCCGTGCGTGATTGAGAGCGAAGCGCACGCCGCGCAGATGGCCGATAGTCTTGCGGCGATTACTTCCGATTTGGGCGTGCCCTATATTTTCAAAGCTTCCTACGACAAGGCGAACCGCTCGTCCGTTTCGTCCTATCGTGGACCGGGCCTCGTCGAAGGTTTGCGCATCCTTGCCGCCATCAAAAAACGCACTGGTGTTCCGCTGCTCGCCGATGTGCACGAAGTCTCGCATGTCGGTCCTGCCGCGGAAGTCTGCGATATTCTCCAGATTCCCGCATTTCTTTGCCGCCAAACCGATCTGCTCGTCTCCGCGGGCCGTTCCGGCCGCGTGGTAAACATAAAAAAAGGCCAATTTCTTTCGCCCCAGGAAATCGGCAACGCTGTCGAGAAAGTGGCCGGCACGGGCAACGAAAAGATCATCCTCACCGAACGCGGCACTTCCTTCGGCTATCAGAACCTTGTCGTCGACATGCGCTCCTTCCCCATCATGCGCAAGTTCGGCTACCCGGTCGTTTTCGACGTGACTCATTCCGTCCAATTGCCGGGAGGAGAAGGGAAGTCCAGCGGCGGCCAGCCCGAATTCATCGAGCCTCTTGCCCGCGCCGGCGCCGCCATCGGCGTTGACGGAATTTTTCTCGAAGTGCACGACAATCCCGCAAAGGCGCTTTCCGATGGCGCCAACGCTCTTCCGCTCAGCCAATTTCGCTCCCTGCTCGAAAAAATTGTGCGCTTGAGCGCGCTCGCCCGTGAATGGGACGCGCCCAAAGAAGCCGTTGCTGCGGGCAACAGCAGGAAAGAATCGCGATGAGTTCGGCGAAGACCATCGGGGACGTGAAAGCGGCGGGATCATTGCGTGGACGCAATTCGAAGAAGAAGAACTCCGTGGCCGCTGCGGCCAGGAAGAGCGCTCATTCGGGATCGGCAACCGCCATAACTGCCGCGCTCGCTACCGCGCGCCGCGTGCTGCGAATTGAAGCGGAAGCGATCGCCGGACTCATTGATCGTCTCGACGCGCGCTTCGAGCAAGCCGTCGAGCTGCTTTACGCTTGTAAGGGCCGCATTGTGGTCACTGGGCTGGGCAAATCTGGCTTGATCGGCCGCAAAATCGCCGCCACTTTTGCCAGCACCGGTTCGCCTTCTTTTTTTCTGCACGCCGCTGAAGCACTTCATGGCGACCTCGGCATGCTGACCGAAAGCGACGTTCTGTTAGCCATCTCCGCGAGCGGTGAGACCGAAGAATTGGTGCAATTGCTCGAAGCGGTAAAGCGGCTCGGCATTCCTCTGATCACGTTAACCGCCAAGCCGCAGTCCACGCTGGCCACAGCCGGCGACATCTCGCTCGACATCGCCGTGAAGGAAGAAGCTTGCTCGCTTAACCTCGCTCCCACGGCCTCCACTGCCGCCGCTCTCGCCATGGGGGACGCGCTGGCCATCGCGCTGCTCGAACGCCGTGGCTTCAAAGAAGACGATTTTGCCGCGCTCCATCCCGGCGGCAAGCTTGGCAAGAAGTTGCGCCGCATCGAAGCGCTCATGCACAGCGGCGAGGATCTGCCCCGCGTTCTACCAACCGCGAAGATGCCCGACGTGATTTACGAAATGAGCAGCAAAGGCCTCGGCCTCGCCGCCGTCACCGAAGAAAACGGCCGCCTCCTCGGTATCATCACCGATGGCGACCTGCGCCGCGTCATGCAAAAGCGGCGCGCCAACGTGCTTGACCTTAGCGCCGCCGACTGCCTCACCAAAAATCCGGTCACGCTCGGCCGCACCGAACTGGCCGCCACGGCCTTGCGGGTCATGGAGGAGAAGAAGATCACCTCAGTGCTGGTGGTCGACAGCAGCGGCATTCTCGAAGGCGTCGTGCACATCCACGACCTCTGGACGCTCCAGCTTTTCTAATCCCATGCCCATTCGCGAAATCAAATTCCCGCCGAAAGTCATGCGCCGCGCCAAGAACATTCGCGTGCTGCTCATGGATGTGGACGGCACCATGACTCCAGGCGCCGTTTGCCTGCAGTCGTTCCCCGATGGCAGCGTCGCCGAAATGAAAATGTTCAACGCGCACGATGGCGCAGGCATCAAGCTCGCCAGCATTATGGGCATTCGCACCGGGCTGATCACCGGGCGCGACTCCACCGCGACCACGCGCCGTGCGCGGGAAACTTCCATGGAGTTTGTCATCCAAGGGCAGCCCAAAAAGCTCGAGGCCTACAAAGCGATCCTCACCCGCGCGGGTGTCACCGACGACGAGGTCGCCTATGTGGGCGATGATCTACCCGATTTGCCCATTCTGGAGCGCGCCGGCTTGGCCGTGGCCGTGGGCGACGCGGTGGTCGAAGTAAAACGCGCCGCGCATTACATCACCACTGTTGACGGCGGTAAGGGCGCTATCCGCGAAGTGGTCGAACTCATCCTCAAATCGCAAAACCGCTGGAAAAAAGCCATCCCTCAAGCCATAGCTTAGTCGTTACGTGCCTCCGTTATAAAAAGTACAGGTCAGATGTCTCAGCCTGAGACACTTTTTTCCACAACTTTCGTTGTACTAGAACAGTACTTTCGATCAGTCGTCCGCTGCGTTTCAGAGGCATAATCTTTCGCCTTAGACGCAGTCATGAGCGAACCCAGCGCCCGCACATGCTCCTCTAATCGCCGCCGGACAAGTCTACTTGTCCTGGCGGCACTCTTCTTCGGCCTCGCCGCCTCGCCGTTGCTGCACGCCGGCGATCCGCCAGCCACGCCTGCGCCGTTGCCAGCTCCGCCCATGGTGCCCGTGTCACGAAACGCTGCGCCCGATCTCGGCCAGTGGGAAATTCAAATGTGGCGGCTGATCAATTCCGATCGTTCGGCTCTTTCTTCCGCGGATGAAATCGGCGGTCGCGCGCGTCCGCTGCAATGGGATGAGCGCCTCGCCGCGGTGGCCCGCCAGCATTCGGAAGAGATGGCGAGCCACGGCTATTTTAGCCATCAAGGACTCGACGGAAGCCTTCCCGATGCGCGGGTATTGCGCGCAGGCATCGTGTGGAAGGCCAGCGGTGAAAATATCGCCAAGTTCGGTGACATCAGCCGCGCGGAACATGCTTTCATGGATGAGCCCAAATTCCAGCACAACCATCGCAGCAACATCCTCAGCAGTTCGTTCACGCACGTGGGCATAGGCATTGCCCGCGGGGCGGATGGCTCCCTCTACATCACGCAGGAATTCGCCGCATTCTAGTTGCTCTTACCTGTTTCGCACGGCAGGAGGGGAATAATCAGAGCAATTGACGAAAGCCATCCCTAAAGGGCTGGGCTGGGAGCAGCGAACCTCTGGTTTACGCTGCTTTGCCGGGCATTTCCGCCGCTCGATCCGTGGCTGCTTCAGCAGCGGGACGACTCTCGAACGTCCTCGAAACTCGCATGTTAATCCCACGTTAACGCACTGGAAGTAAAGCGCTTGGTGTATAGCAAGACGCGTTTTTAAATCGTTTCCATTCAGAAATTCACCGCAACCAATCCCTACAGACCCACGTCCAATTTACCGAGTGGATTTTCTTTATTCTTCAGCCGCTCACTACAGGAACTCGGGTCAATCACTTCCGGGGCCTTAAACCAAGTTAGAGGAGACAGGGATAAGTGCATCTCAACAAAAAGCAATCTCTCAGTGTACTCGCAGGTTTGTTGCTAACCACGCCGGTCTGGGCCGCTCACACGAACAACATTTCGTGGAACGTCTCGTCACCCACCACGATTGGTGGCACCGAAGTTAAGCCTGGCGAATACACCATCCGCATCGATGATGGCGCCACCCAGGCGGAAGTCATGAGCCACGGCAAGATGGTGGTTGAGGTGCCCGTCCAGTGGACACAACTCACCGAAAAGGCCCGCGCGTCCGAAGTGGACGTCGACAGCGGCAAGGTTACGGAGATCAAAATCGGCGGCAAAACCTCGGCGGTAGACTTTAAGTAGGTTTCGTTCCGATCCGGCAATCTGAGTCATCGGGAGGAAGCCCGGTCCACCCTCGGGCCGGGTTCCCTCGCTGACCTTTTCAATAATTTCTATCTCGCTCCGAATGAGTAGGCCAGCTGGATTGAAAACCTCAGCCTGCTTTGTCCCCCATTCTCGAAATGCGTACGAAGCAGGTCCGCTTCTCCGCGCGCCTGCAAATGAGTATTGATAGCGTAGTTCACTCCTCCGCTGAGTTCGATGCTTCGCAATTATCGCCCATGAAAAAACCTTCTCTGGATTTCGCTGTCGTACTCGCGGTACGATCTGCATCGCTCGTCGTGAACCGCCCGGGTGGGTGGCTATGCTCCTGTTTCAATCGCAATCGCCTTTCGCCAGATTTTGGAAACGCCCTGTTGCGCGCATACGTCTGGTTCACAGAGTGGAGGATCCATGAAGAAATTCGCCTGTTTGCTGTTCCTGGTCATGTTTTCCGCTGCGGTGTCTTACGCCGCTCCTTCCGGCACGATTGCCGGCACCATAAAGGGTTCCGACGGGGCGCCCTTCAAGGCCGGGTTCGTGGCCGCAAAGAGCCTGAAAACCAAGGCCACCATGTACATTCTTTCCGATGCAAACGGTCACTACTCCACCGATAAGCTCGAGCCCGGCACCTATGAAGTTTGGGCCGCGTCCGTCGGCTACAAGAGCAACGTGCAGGGCCGCACCAAAGTCACCGTGCAGGACGGCAAAGCCTCTTCGCTCAACTTCACCCTGCATAAAGCCCCGGTACAGTGGGACCAGTTAACCAAATATCAGGCCGGTACCCTTATCCCCGAAGCTCAGGGGAAGGGCGATCTCATTCAGCAGTGTTTCAATTGCCACGCGTTCAGCAAGATCGGCGCCGTCGGCCGCCACGATCAGGCTGGATGGCTGCAGGAAATCGAAATCATGCGCGAAAACGGCGTGGCCAACATCAAGCCGGACATCGCCGATAAGGTCACCCAGTATCTCGCCACCGCCTTCGGCCCCAATTCCTCCACCCCGGAATATGCTTCCGATCTTCCCGAATATCAGAAGGTGAAGCAGGAACACGATTCCTTCGCGGATGACTCCCTCAACATCGAGTACGTCGATTACGAACTCACCAACGATCCGCGCGACCGTCCTGGCACCGCCAAGCAGGATAAGGACGGCTATATGTGGACGGAAATGTCTTCAGGCACTTCGCGCCTCGATCCCGCCACCGGCGAAGTGAAGACCTGGCGTTTGCCCGATCGCAGTATAGGGAGCTTCATCCACGAAATTCTGCCCACGAACGACGGTTCTACCTGGCTCACTCTCGAGAGAGAAGACGGAATCGCGCGCCTTGATTGGAAAACCGGCAAGTTTGACGTCTACATCGACAACAAAGCCATTGCAAAATTCAACGAAAACAAGCCAGCCCAGAAGGATCCCAACGACCCATTCCCGAATCTGCCAAATCCCGCGGGATTCCAGGGCGGGGAAGGACGCGCTCACACTGCCGTTATCGACCACGACGGCAATCTCTGGGTTTCCGGCCGTCCGCTCAAGAAGTTCGACACGAAAACGAAGGAATTCACCTTCTTCGACAACGAGGCGCCCGACACCTACGGCATCACCGTCGACAAGACCGGCCACACTGTCTGGTTCACCGAATTTAATTCCCGCGACCACCAGGATTTTGGCATGGTCGATGTGGATACAGACAAAATCACCAAGTTCCAGCCGCCCGCAGGCGTCACTCCGCGCCGCATCAAGCTCGATTCCAAGGGCATGGTCTGGATGGGCGATTACTTCGGCGGCAGCCTCACGCGCTTCGATCCCAATACCAAGGACTTTAAAGTTTTCAAACTGCCCGGGCCCATGCCCACTCCCTACGGCGTTGGCGTCGATCACAACGACGATATCTGGTACGCCTCGATGTACACCGATGTGATCGGCAAGCTCGATCCCAAGACCGGCAAGATCACCGTGTATCCTTCGCCCTACGGCGAACGGGCCACGCGTGACATGTTCGAGGATAATCAGGGCCGCATGTGGTACGGCGCACAGCCCTATTACAAGGCCGGATACGTGGTTCTGCGCAACACAGAGAAATCCGTCGCCGAGAACCACTAAATAGCAGTTTCAATCGCTTCTGTTTCGAATCAGCCCGCGGTCTCCGCGGGCTGATTTTTTTCTTTACGTTTTATTTTCGGACCGTTACTGCCAGTACTCCTATCTCCGTATTGATACTATCTTGATACCCTTTACAGTAATGCTATCCTCCCTTGGAGGTAACAACTGGAAATGGGGCCCACCGAACGATTCACTGAGAATTCAACAGAAAAATCGACGAGGGCCTTTTGCTCCTTGAGATATGCGGTCGGGCAATCCGCGCACAAAGTCCGTTCAAAGTCTTCCGGGAGCGAGAGCGTCCAAGGCCAGCAAGACCGTTTTTCGCTTCGCGCTTTCGCAGCTTCACGCGTCAGTGGTTGCCACGTGGAGCACATCGCAAACCCTTGGAAACAAAGATTCCGTGCCGCGCCACGCGTCACTCGCTGTAGCGAGGTAGCTTAGATGTTTGGTGGGTGAAAAACGGTGCGTCAGTCGGCCGGAACGCTCTGAGCCTGGCCGCTGGCGGTGGATTCGTCAGAAATCGCGGCGGTAACCGGCACAATTGGAAGTGTGATCCGAACGGTGGTTCCCGTGCCGTCTGAGTCGATATCGAGATTGCCGCCGAGTTCAAGAACGCGTTCACGCATTCCAGCAAGGCCAACGCCCAAGCCGGCGCTGGACCTGCGAAACGTCTCCAAAATGGAAAGAGGCATTCCTAGACCACGGTCGACGACCGTAAGCGTCACAGTTGTCGCCCTCTGTTCCACTCGCACCGTGGCGGTCTTGCTACCAGAGTGGCGGTGAATGTTGGTGAGCCCCTCCTGGAGCACCCGAAATAGAGCCAGTTCCGTTTCTTGAGTCATCCGTTCAAGTTTCTTTGGGAGCTCAAGCGTTACCTGAATATTGCTCCGCTGTGAGAAACCATCTACGAGCCATTGAGCGGCGGAGGCAAGCCCCAATTCATCCAGCAAAGGTGGATGTAACAGATGAGAAAGCGTGCGCGTCTCGGTGATACCCATTTCAAGTAATTTATGAAATTCGCTCACCATGTGGGCCCGAGCTTCAGGTGTCAGAGTTAGTTGGCCGTCCAACATGGAAAGGTTCATCTTCATCGCTGCGAAGATCTGCCCGATGCTGTCATGTAATTCACGCGCTACTTTGCGGCGTTCGCTGTCTTGCACCTGCAGGAGGCGAACGTTGAGTTTGCGGATTGCTTCTTCCGCTTGCGAGCGCTCGTGAAGCTCGCGCCAGAGTCGCCGGAAGTTCACGAAGAGAGCGGCGACGACCAGCACAAATGCCGCGGCGAGAATCAGCCGGATGCGGGTATAAGTGCGATCGGAGATAAGCTGGCGCTGCCTGAGGAGATTGTCTTCCTCGTCGCGCATCTCCTGGACCATGGCCATGGCGCGCTGGCCCAGGGTGCTGAGATTTGCCAGTTGAGTTTCGCGTTCTTTTGCCGCTTCGGGTCCCTGAAGACGCCCTAATTCCGACAAAACTTTCATTCGCTGGCCGACAACCTTGCGCAGTTCCGCAACATGAGCCTGCTGCGAGGGATTATCAGTCGTGAGCGCCCCTAGTTGTTCAACTTCTTGCGGGATGCGCTCAGAAACATTGTACGGACCGGTGTGCGGCTGGGTGCCGGTGAGCACATACATAAATGAGGCGTCCCACTTCGGCTGCGAAAAGATCACCGCGCAGACGGCCCAGCATGCGCTCGACGTCCTGCGAATGGGAAATCCATTGCTCGTCATTTTCGAGACGGGTAGTGAGGCGGTCGGCAGCGATGGCAATGAGGATAAGACAGAGAAATGTTGTGCCGAATGCGACCCAAGGCATTCGACTTGCGGTCGATTGAGCGGTGCTCGCCGGACTGGACGCGTCAGCCTTCACGAATCCTTAGATGGGAATTGGTGTATACGGTTGCTGTCGAGTTTAGTTACCGAAAACAATAGCAGAAGTTTGGGCCAAAGCGGTACCGATTTGGGCGTGGGAATGGGCTTGAACGTGACCTTGCAACCGGAGCAGGCGATCAGATTTTTTGTGCCGGAAGAGCCGACCTTAGGGCCACCGGAGGTCCGTACACGTGCCAAAAATCCTCATCTTTCGTGGGATTGGCGCTGGCGAACTCCACGGCGACCTTCTTGCGCCCGCGACCTTTGGGGTCGACGTAGACGACCCGGCACTCCCGTTCTTCTTCGGTGAAGCTATTGACGATCAGTATGGTTTGGCCAAGCTGCACGCGAGGCTTCATGTCGAGCAATCCGCCGTAGAGGCTGACCTTCATGGTCGCGGTCACGTCCTTGAAAGGTTGATTCTTGGGCGTGCGCCCATAGACTTTGACGGGAATGGAAAAGGGAAGTCGGGGGCTGCGGCGGCGTTCGACCATGAAAACCTCCAGAGATAGGACACATCCGAGCAGAAACTAGGTTAATCGGAGACAAATGCGCAGGGCAATAGTACTCGGTTGCTCAAACGTGCAATAGTTGACTTCGCTGTTCGAAATAAATACATCGTGGAGCCGCTTTCGTTATGAGCCAGAGCGCAGAGAACGTCAAGCGAATTGCGGTGATTCCCGGCGATGGTATCGGGAAGGAAGTGGTGCCCGAGGCGGTGAAGGTCCTGAAGGCGATGGCCGCACGGGGCAGTAGAAAGCTTGCTCTCACGGTATTCGATTGGGGAGCGGACCGTTACCTTCGCGATGGGACAACCCTACCGCCCGATGCCCCGGAAATGTTCCGCCGAGAATTCGATGCCATCCTGCTCGGAGCGATGGGTGATCCGCGCGTTCCTGGGAACCAGCACGCCGCAGACATCCTCTTAGGGCTAAGAACTAAGCTCGACCTTTACGTGAACTTGCGACCCTGTATCCTTTTTGACGCAAAGCTGACGCCCTTAAAGGATCGCTTTGAGAAGGACATCCGCTTCCTTGTGGTACGGGAGAACACGGAGGGGCTTTATGCCGGGATGGGCGGAATCTTCAAGAAGGGAACTGCCGATGAAATCGCCACGCAAGAAGATATCAATACGCGAAAAGGTGTGGAGAGAATCCTGAGGTACGCGTTTGAATTGGCGCGCAAAAAGAACTTGAGCCGCGTTTGCATGAGCGACAAGTCGAACGCGCTGAGCTACGCGCATGACTTGTGGCAGCGGGTGTTTCGAGAGGTTCGGAATGAGTATTCGAATATTGAAGGCAGCCACCTCTACATCGACAATCTTGTGCTGCAGATGGTGCGCGACCCGTCCCAATTCGATGTCATCGTCACGTGTAATTTGTTTGGTGATATAGCAAGCGACTTGGGCGCGCAGTTGGCGGGAGGCCTGGGGTTGGCGCCATCGGGGAATATCCACCCAGGGCAAATCTCCATGTTTGAGCCGGTGCATGGGGCCGCGCCGAATATTGCTGGCAAAGGCCTCGCAAACCCGATGGGGGCCGTGCTGGCGGCTGGAATGATGTGCGAATACTTGGGTTGGACGAAAGAAGCCGTGGCGATAGAGGCGGCAGTGAAAGGCGCTATAGAGAAATCCAAAGTAACGCCTGATTTGGGTGGGAATCTGGTTACCGAGCAGGTGGGGAATTTTCTGGCCGAATTTGTAGCGCGTTACTGATGCAACATGCTGCGATCGAGCCAGTTGTTTACCCTCGGTAGTCTCCCGTATTTACATGTACAGCTGTTCGGCGCTAATTATTTGTGACCGAATTATCGATCCAGTACCACGTAAGGAGACCCGATATGCCCAACCCGAAGGACAAGGCGGCGGCAGGGACAACGCCTAAGACACAGACGGTCGCCGAAAAGTCGTCTCTTGCTTCCATGCCAAATAAGCAGGCAAGCGTTACGGGTGGTTCATCTTCCAGCTCTTCCGAGCAACGATCCACCGCACGGGATGAGGCTCAAGCAGCGCAGCGAAAGCCGACACGCGAGGAGGTCGAGTTGGCTGCATACCAGATCTATCTTGAGAGGGGTGCTGGTGACGGTTTCGCGGAAGAGGATTGGCTTCAAGCTGAACGAGAATTAATGGACGGGCAAGCAGCGCAACGAAAGGTCCGAGCCAAAGGGGTTTGAGGAAATATGTGAAGTTTTTATTTGCGCTCCGAGATTCTGGTGGTTTTAAGTTGAGGTTATCCTTTTAAATCCCCGTAGTCTGAATCCGCACATCGAGCCCTTCAAGTTCCTGCTGCGTCTAGGATTTCTATTCAAGTACCACAACCAGTGTCGGCAGGCCGACGCCGACACTGCTGTTTTTTTTCAACAACTAGTTTTGCTTCACCGCCGGGTCCGCCTGCGTGATACTTCCTTCGAGCAGCTTGGTTTCCACGGTGAATTTCTGCTTGGGAAGCAGGTTCACTTCCGTGGTGAAATCGCGGTAGCCGGGCAGAGCGATCTTGATCACGTGCTTTCCCGGGCTGACCAGCATGGCTCGGCCGACGCCACCAAATTGGTGAACGTAGCCGGCGAAGTTTCCGTCGACGAACACGGCGGCGCGGTCAGGTTCAACGTCCAGTTTGATTTCCGAAGTCACGTTCGAGAAGTGCGCGGTGAGATCTTTGACTAGCTGGATGGTGATCAGGGAGGTCTTGCCAGGTTCGAGAGTGACTTTCTGCTCGAATTCTTTGTAGCCGGTCTGGCGCGCGACAACGTCGTGCTCGCCGGGGAGCAACACGACTTTTTTGTCGCCTTTCAACTCCTTCACGTAGCCGAGATATTGACCGTCGATCCAGATTCCAGCGTTCTTCTCGGATTTGGAGGCGGCCGTGAAATCGATCTGGCCCATGATTTTGTTACCCTGCGCTGCGGCCTTCCGCTGCGGAGCGAAGGCCAGACAGCCGAGGATCAGGATGGAAGTAGCAAAACGCTTGTAGTGCATTCTTTCCCCCTCAGAAAAGTCAAGCAACTGCAAACAGCCCCATCATAAACTCATCATCTGTGCCTGCCAGCAACATCTTTCGTTCCGGTTTTTTTCTTTTCCGTTATGCGGTAATTGCTGTACGGGCGAACCGGAGAAATCAGCCGTAACTCGCTACGGTGCGACGGCTACCCATGCTGCGAGCGATGAGCAGGCCCAGCGCGAAGCC
Source organism: Candidatus Acidiferrales bacterium (assembly GCA_035551975.1). Lineage (GTDB taxonomy): Bacteria > Acidobacteriota > Terriglobia > Acidiferrales > UBA7541 > Palsa-295. The sequence goes on from DASZMG010000162.1 coordinate 23,456, forward strand.
GCCGACATGAGCCCACCAGGCAACGCCGCCGGCGTTTGCCGCTCCCGGCGCGTTGAGCGAGCCGAGGCCGCTGAGAAATTGCGCGAGAAACCAAAGGCCGATAAAGATCCATGCGGGAATGCGGGCGGTGAAAAAGATGATGAACAGCGGGATGAGCGTGAGAATGCGCGAGCCGGGGAAGAACACGATGTAAGCGCCGAGCACGCCAGAGATGGCGCCACTGGCGCCGAGCGACGGAATGTTCGATCCCCAGGAAAAAGCCGTCTGGGTGATGCCCGACCCCAGGCCGCAAACGAGATAGAAAAATAAGTAGGTAACTGAGCCCATGCGGTCCTCGACATTTCCACCGAAGATCCAGAGAAACCACATGTTCCCGAGGATGTGCATGAATCCGCCGTGGAGGAACACGCTGGTGAAGAGGGGAATGAGGCCTTGTTGCAGAGTGTAGCGATGGCCCTGAAGCGCCAGTTGAAGATTTCGCGGAGTAAATGCGTAGGTTTTGATGAAGAGATCCTGTGCGTGCGGTGGAAGCATGATTTGATGGATGAACACCACCACGTTTGCCACGATCAGCAGTACGGTGACGATCGGGAAAGAACGCCGCGGAGTTGTGTCCTTCAGGGGAATCAAAGCTGTTTTCCTGTTGCCGGACTGAATGCGAAACGTGTCGATGTCGAATCGGTGCAGGCGGGTTCTGCGGACTGAAGTAACTGTTGAGAGGCAAAGTCAGGTTTGTCTTCTGTGCCGGTTGCGTAGAGAGACTGCACTTGGAAGGGAGAGTAAAGTAAAGATCGAAGTCTGTGGCGGGCGTGGACACCTAATCGCCCCAATGGTGTCGCTATCAAGCAATGCTTTATGTATTTCCGGACATTCAGTGGATACTTCAAGGCCTTGGGTGTTTCAGTTAGCCGCCCAGTGAACCCCAGCGATAAGAGCGGGAATTCTGCATTCTCAAGTGCCACCTTAGATCCTGAGATCTGCGCATGCTGCGACTGAAATGTCGTGACCATTCACCTAATCGCCCGGGTGAATGGCGACGACTGGATCGGATTTCCAGAGGGCGGCACGCTCGCGAGAGGCTTGATCGACAAGTATAAACGCCATCTGGCTGGAACAACTCCGGGCTACGAGCCAATTCGCGGCGTTATGTTCCTGGAGCATCTCCGGTTTCTGGAACTCGCCTAGGTCATCGCCGATTTTCCCAATGTAGCAGGTGCGAAGCCCCCAATGCGAGCAGGCGACCGCGGCGCCGGTGACTTGGTGTTCCGCGTTCGGTTCGACGGAAAGGGTTTCAACTTTTAAATCCGGTGAAGGGAAGCGCGGCAAATGGATGATGGTGTCGGTGGCGTTGGTGCTGACGACCACATCGGCAGGCGCTATGGGAGAAGATGGTGAAGGCATGCGCGGAAAACTGTATCGTTTGCGAATGGAATTCGCAAACAGAATTGAGGATGCGACGTGTTATCAATTGCGCCACAAGATGCGCTATGATAGAAAAACTTTTCCAGCGTGCAGCTTGCGCAGCTGCTCGGATGCGAAGCGAGCGGCGATAAGTAGTAGTTGAGGAGTCGGCGAGCCGACTCGCCAATGCCACTCCACGAATCCGAAGCCATCGTATTAAGAAGTTATCCGCTGGCGGAGGCCGACCGGCTGGTCAGTTTTCTGTCCAGGACGATGGGCAGGATGCGCGGGGTCGCCGGCGGGGCGCGAAAGACAAAGAGCCGGTTCGGTTCGGCGCTTGAGCGTCTGACTTACGTGCGCATCTGGTATTACGAAAAGGAAACGCGTGAACTCGTTCGCATCAGCCAGTGCGAGATCATCGAGTCGTTTCTTGATGCATTTCGCGATTATGGCCTGAGCGTCGCGCTTTCGCTATTTAGCGAAATTACCGAGGCGGTTTTGCCGGAGCGCGAAGCGGCAGACGCAAATTTCCGGCTACTCTTGCTGGCGACGCAAGCGGTGAAACGCACCGGGAAAGCTGAAATCCCGCTGGCGTACTTCACTCTGTGGACAGTGAAACTGGGCGGATGGCTTCCGGCCCTAAACACCTGCGCCAGGTGTGGGCGCGCGTTTCAGGAAAGCGAGCCAGTATACTTTTCGCTGAGCGCACAGGCGCTGCTTTGCGATAAATGCCGAAAAGGGGCAGGACGCTTGGTGTCGCAGACGGCGTTGGCTACTGCGCGAAAGATGTTGACGGAACATTTGGATCGTATTGGCGAGATGGACATAAAGCCCAATGCCATCCGGGAAATAAGCGAAGTAATGCTTGATATCATCGAACGTCAAATCGACCGCAAGTTGACCTCGCGGGAAATGTTGGAGTCTCCAGCTTGAAATCGAAAGCGATTGTTTCGAGTCAGAAAAACAAGAACGCTATGGCTGAGAAGTCGAACCTGAAGAAAAAAGGCCTCGCGTTTCAGGACCTTATATTAAAACTTGAACAGTATTGGATGCAGAGAGATTGTATTCTCCAGCAGCCCTATGACATTGAAGTCGGCGCTGGAACCATGCACCCGGAGACTTTTCTTCGCGTCCTCGGTCCCACTCCTTATCGCGTGGTGTACGTGCAGCCGAGTCGGCGGCCGACAGACGGGCGCTACGGCGAGAATCCCAACCGATTGTATAAGCACCACCAGCTTCAAGTAATACTCAAGCCCTCGCCGGATAATATTCAGGATTTGTATCTCGAGAGCTTGGGTGCCGTGGGCATTAACTTGAAGGAGCACGACATTAAATTCGAGGAAGATAACTGGGAATCGCCGACACTGGGAGCCTGGGGGATCGGTTGGCAAGTGATGCTGGACGGATTGGAGATCACGCAGTTCACGTATTTTCAGCAGTGCGGCGGACTGGATCTGGATCCTGTTTCGGTGGAGTTGACCTACGGCTTGGATAGAATCGCCGCGTATTTACAGGGCGTTGACAACGTGTACGACGTGCGCTGGTCGGACGCGACGAGTTACGGGCAGGTGCGGCTGGCTGAAGAGCAGCAATTCTCCGCCTACAGCTTTGACCATGCCGACGCCGTGCTGACTCGGAAGCAGTTCGACTTGGCCGAAGCGGAAGGAGCACGGCTGCTTGGCGAATTTGACAAACTGAAAGAGAAGCACGAAAAGCGATTCCCGGTGCTGCAGATTTACGATCAGTGCCTGAAATGCTCGCACCTGTTCAACATTCTCGACGCGCGCGGCGCCATTTCCGTGACGGAGCGCGCGGGGATGATCGCACGCGTGCGCAAGTTGGCCACGCATGTGGCACGAGCATGGATCGAGCAGCAGGGCAGTCCGGTAACGGGTGAGATGATCGCCGGAGTGACGGCATGAAGCGTGCCGCGGCAGCTTCAAGTAAACCCTCAACCAAGGCGCGGGCTTCGCAGAAGGGCCCTAAGGCGCGGCAATTTGGAGAATTGCTTTTCGAAATCGGATGCGAGGAAATTCCGGCAGGAATGCTGGCGAAGGCGTGCGGGGAACTTCAAGAAATACTTGCGAGGAAATTAGTCGACAGGGGGCTGCTTGCGGGAGCTCCAGGCGAAACTTCAGTTGAAGTATTCGGTGCACCGCGGCGCATGGTGGCGATTGCGAGGCAGGTGAGACTGCGCCAAGAGGATGTAACACGTGAGATTGTGGGGCCGCCTAAGTCAGTCGCGTTCGACAATGTCGGCGAGCCGACGCGCGCAGCTGTGGCATTTGCAGAAAAGCAGAGTGTCCCGATTTCGCAGTTGATTTTCGTGAACACACCGCGCGGGGAATGTCTGGCCATCAAGCAGGTAGTCGTGGGGCAGCCCGCCGCGCAGATTCTTGCAAAGATTCTGCCGGAGTCCATTGGGGCAATTTCCTGGCCGAGGTCAATGTACTGGACAGGCAAGGAAGGGCCGCGCTTCATTCGACCGATTCGGTGGATTGTGGCGGTGCTCGATGGCAAACCGATCCATTTCCCTTTTGCCGACCTGTATGCGGGGGACAGGACACACGGGCACCGTTTTCTCGGAAAGAAAAATATTCAAGTCGCCAGCGCTAAGGATTATGAAAACAAGCTGCGGACAAGCTTCGTAATTGCGCGTCCGGAGATGCGGCGCGAGAAAATTGCAGCGGAACTGAAATCGGTTACTTCGCGCAGTGGCTTACGTGTGCATGAGGACGCAAAGCTTCTCGACCTAGTGACTTACTTAAATGAGTATCCCACCGTAATCCTGGGGGCATTCGACTCAGATTACCTGGCTTTACCCGAAGAAATTTTGGTTACGGTGATGCGCGGGCACCAAAAGTATTTCGCAGTGGAAGACCGCAAGGGGAATCTTTCGGCAAACTTCCTGGCAGTGATCAATCTCCCTTCTGATCCGAAGGGTTTTGTTCGCGCAGGGCACGAACGGGTGCTGCGTGCGCGATTTGCGGATGCGCGGTTTTTCTGGGAAGCGGACCAGAAAATCCCTCTCGGCGACTATCTGCCGAAATTGAAGGCTGTGACGTATGAGCGGAGACTGGGAAGCTACGGCGCAAAAGTCGAGCGGATGCGCAAGTTGGCCCGCTGGATTTCGGAGCACTGGGTTAACTCGGGAGTGTCCCGAGCAGATGTGGTCGCTGCCGATCGTGCTGCCGAGTTGGCCAAGTGCGACTTGATTACCGGGATGGTCGGGGAGTTCCCCGAGCTTCAAGGAGTGGTTGGCGGACTGTATGCACGAGCACAGGGAGAATCAGAAGAGATTGCCGAGGCGGTCTACGATCAATACAAACCGCTCGGCCTCGACGATCCCTTGCCGCGCAACCTAACCGGATGCGCAGTCGCTCTGGCGGATAAACTCGACTCTGTAGTGGCTTGCTTTGCGGTGGGAGCTATTCCTACAGGTTCAAGCGATCCATTCGCCCTTCGCAGGGCCGCTCTTGGAATTATTAAGATTGTACTTGAACAAAAGCTGCCGCTCTCGCTCTCCGCCGCGATCTCGGCGGGGGCAAGATTTCTTCTAGAATCTGAACCTTTGATTGAAGCTTCTGAGGCAGTCCAGAGACAGGTACTCGAATTTTTACTTGAACGGGCACGTTACGTGCTGAAAGAACGGCGCGGGTTCGCTTACGACGAGATCAACGCGGCGTTCGCGGCAGGATCCGACGATCTGGTAGATGCGGTAGAGCGTGTGGCCGCGTTGCAGGCCATCCGCAATACGAAGAATTTTGCGCCGCTGGCGGCGTCCTTCAAGCGCATCCGAAATATCCTGCAGAAGTCAGCGGGCCCCGGTGACAGCGGAAGGGGGACCGTGGTTTCGGAGTTGTTGCGCGAACCGGCGGAGATGCAATTGCAGATGGTGGCGCAGAAAATTGGAGACGAAGCTTCGCGATTCCGACGCGAAAAGAAATACAAGGCGGCACTTGAGAGAATTTCCGAACTGCGTCCGGCCGTGGACTTCTTTTTCGACAAGGTTCTAGTGATGACTGAAGACGAGAGTGTGCGGCGAAACCGAATCGCGCTACTGGGCGGACTACTAAAGGAATTCTCGACCATTGCCGACTTTTCCGAATTGGGGGCAGAAGAGGTTCAGGGAAAGGCTCAGGCTTCTGCGCGGGCATAGAGCGCATTCATTCACCGACTTAGATGTGGGCGGGCCGACCGTCGCGACGGGCTGATATTGAACTCAATATTGAAGCTAAATCGTTAAGTTCGAGTCGAGGAGAGCGATGAGATACGTTTATTTTTTCGGGGCGGGTAAAGCGGACGGAACCGGCGACATGAAAGACCTGCTTGGCGGAAAGGGCGCCGGCCTAGCGGAGATGACCCGTATTGGGCTTCCGGTTCCCGCCGGCTTCACGATTACGACGGAAGCTTGCGACTACTACCTAAAGCACGGCAAGAAGCATCCCAAAGAGCTCGCTGGCGAGGTTCAGAAGAGCATCACGCGGCTGGAGAAGCTGACCGGGAAGAAACTGGGCGATGCTCGCGACCCACTGCTGGTGAGCGTGCGCTCAGGCTCTACAAAGTCGATGCCAGGCATGATGGAGACCATTCTGAACCTTGGTCTAAACGAGAAGTCAGTGGAAGGGCTGGCGGATGCGACGGATAACGAGCGCTTTGCCTACGACGCTTACCGGCGCTTCGTGCAGATGTATTCGAGCGTGGTGATCGGGCTACCGAAAGAGGACCTCGAAAGCCGCTTGCGCGCCATGAAAAAGGAACTCGGCGTTGCGGACGATACGCAGGTAAGCGCGGATGGATGGCGGCAGTTGGTAGCCACTTACAAAGCCTATTTCAAGGAAAAGACGGGCAAGGAATTTCCGGAAGATCCCGAAGAGCAGCTCTGGGGTGCTATTGGCGCGGTATTTGAGTCATGGATGGGCGAAAAAGCTGTGACGTACCGCCGAGTGGAGAAGATTACGGGGCTGTTGGGCACAGCCGTGAATGTGGTTCAGATGGTCTTTGGAAACACGGGCGAAGAGTCCGGCACGGGTGTCTGCTTCACGCGCGACCCTTCTACCGGCGAGAAGACTTTCTTTGGCGACTTTCTGCTGAATGCCCAGGGCGAGGACGTGGTGGCAGGCATTCGCACTCCGCTGCATTTGAGCGAACTGAAGAAACTGATGCCGCCGGTCTACAAGCAGCTCGAAAAGGTTCGCGAAAAACTCGAGAAGCATTATCGCGACATGCAGGACATGGAATTCACGGTGGAGAGCGGCAAGTTGTACATGCTGCAGACGCGCAATGGCAAGCGCTCGCCCGCAGCGGCGTTTCGCATTGCCGTGGACATGGCTGACGAAGGGCTAATTAAAGTTGAAGAAGCGCTTGAGAGAATCAAAAGCGAGGACATCGAGCGGTTGTTTTACCCCGTGCTCGATCCTAAGGTGGCGCGCAATGAGCTCTCAGGCCGCAAGCTGGCAAGCGGAATCAATGCCGTCCCGGGCGCGGCGGTAGGCAAGGCTGTCTTTACCGCGGAAGATGCGGAGCATTGGGCGTCGAAGGGCGAGAAGGTGATTCTCGTTCGCCGCGAGACCAGCCCGGAGGATGTGGGCGGCATGTACGTGGCGCAGGGGATTCTCACCGCAACGGGCGGGAAGACAAGCCACGCTGCGGTGGTGGCGCGCGGATGGGGCAAGTGCTGCATTGTGGGCGCTGAGCAGATCGATATCGAAGCGGAAGCCAAGACGATGAGCGTGGATGGGCACGTGGTGCGCGAAGGGGATTGGATCACGCTCGACGGAGGCGACGGCTCTGTTTACAGCGGAGAAATCGCACTGGTGCGGCCGGAGCCTCCCAAGGCATATGAAACGTTGATGAAATGGGCGGACAAGCAGCGGAAGCTCGGTGTCCGAACGAATGCGGATACGCCGCATGACGCCCGATTAGCGCGGCAAATGGGAGCCGAGGGAATCGGCCTGTGCCGCACCGAGCATATGTTCTTC
>DASZMG010000163.1:0-9487 GCA_035551975.1 Candidatus Acidiferrales bacterium
CACTGGAGCGGCCCAAAGAAGCCATTCAAGCACGCGGAAGTATCCGCAGATCAGAATCAGTTCCCCGCTTTGCCACCTTAATCAAGAATAAGCCGGGAGAGAGGCCTTCAAATGCCAAATCTCGGACGCGCTCCTAGGAAGCTGCTAAATCCTAAGCGCCTCAGTCCAAGCGAGTCATATTTGGACAGATAAAGTCCAACCAGAATGGATTTCTCACGCACTGAGATGCGCCGAGAGTCGAGGATCATGCCCAAGGGTTTGGCCGATGCGAAACAATTTAGGATAAAAACCTGATGATGGCCATCACTTTGAGAGTCTTGGGTTCTCCGGAGCTTAGCCGAGGACGACGAGGATTTTGTGCTCGGCACCGTCGTCGCTGAGGGCGATGTCGGTGCGACCGGCGATGAGCTTGCCGTCAATGTTCATGAGCGCGACGCCCTTGGTAACGTTCGAGGGATTCTCGACGCGGATTTTGTACAGAGACGAGTGATAGCGGAAGGTGATGGAGAAATTCGGCCAGTTGCGCGGCAGGCAAGGATCGAGAGTGAGCATTATGCCACGAAGCTGGAAGCCCAAAATTGCTTCGAGGCCGACGCGATAGAGCCAGCCGGCCGAGCCTGAATACCAGGTCCAGCCGCCGCGGGCGACGTGCGGGGGTTGAGAATAAACGTCACCCGCCACGACATAAGGTTCGACTTTGTATTTCTGCACGTCGGCACGCGAGCGAGTGTGGTTTATGGGATTGAGCATGCGGAAGGCTTCGCCGGCGCGGTCACCGTCGCCAAGCATGGCGTAGGCGAGCACGACCCAAGTGGCGGCATGGGTGTACTGGCCGCCATTTTCGCGGATTCCCGGAACGTAGCCTCGAATGTATCCGGGATTGGGATTGGCGTGGTCAAAGGGAGGAGCGAGCAGGAGAATCAGGCCGTCCTGCTTGCGCACAAGCTGCTGATAGAGCGAGTCCATGGCACGCTGCGCGCGGCCGGGGTCGGCGGCGCCGCCGATGACGCTCCAGGTCTGGGCGATGGAATCGATTTTGCATTCGTCGTTCTTCACCGAGCCGAGCGGCGTTCCATTGTCGAAGTAAGCGCGCAGATACCATTCGCCGTCCCAGCCGTGCTGCTCAAGCGCGGCTTTCAAGGTGGTCATGTGCAAGCGCCAGGTTTCGGCACGTTTGCGCTCGCCGCGCGAATCGGCGATGGGAGCAAAAGCCTCCAATACGCGATGCAAGAACCAGCCGAGCCAGATGCTTTCACCCTTGCCGCCGGAACCGACCAGATTCATGCCGTCATTCCAGTCGCCGTCGCCCATGAGCGGAAGGCCGTGTGCACCTTGGGTGAGGCTGCGGTCAATGGCGCGCGCACAGTGCTCGAAGATGGAATCTTTTATTTCAGAAACGCGCGGCTGAAAATAGGCGACGCTTTGCCCCTCGGCCAGAGGATCGCCCTCCAGGAAGGAAGCCTTTTCATCGAGGACGTTCATGTCGCCGGTGGTCTCGACGTAACGGCTGACGGCGTAAGGCAGCCAGAGCAGGTCATCGGATATACGCGTACGCACGCCGCGTCCCGAGGGCGGATGCCACCAGTGTTGCACATCGCCTTCGACGAACTGGCGGGAAGCGGCGAGAAGAATCTGCTGGCGGGTAATGTCGCGCTTGGCGATGCAGAGAGCCAGAACATCCTGCAACTGGTCGCGGAAGCCGTAAGCTCCGCTGACCTGGTAGAAGCCAGCGCGTCCCCAGACGCGGCAACTCAGGGCCTGGTAGAGCAGCCAGCCGTTAAGCAGAATATCCATGGAAGGATCGGGAGTGGAGACTTGAACGGTGCTGACGAGGTCAGTCCACGCCACGGTGACAAGGCGCAGGGCTTCGTTCAAATTCGCTTTGCGATAACGTTCGATTAATTCGCGGGATTTTTCGCGGCTTTCCGTCTGGCCGAGGAAGAAAACAATTTCGGCGCGCCCGCCGGGACGCAACTCCAGGGAGGATTGCAAAGCGGCGCAGGGATCAAGACCCGCGCCGAGGCGACCGGAGAGTCGCTCGCCGCCAACGAGAGCTGCGGGGCGCTCGAGTGTGCCATTGCGTCCGATGAATTCCTTGCGATCGCCAGTGACGGAGGTTTGGCTACCGGCGAGGTCGGCAAATGCGATGCGCCCGCCGAATGCACCTTCCCAGGCGTTGCGGGCGAAAATGGCTCCGGTTTCTGAATCCATTTCCGTGAGGATGTAAGGAGACAGGGCGCTGCGCGAATTGCCGAGTACCCACTCGGCGTAGGCGGCGACGGAAAGGCTGCGGGTGCGGCTGGAATGGTTACGCAAGGTGAGCCGGGAAATTTTGACCGGATCGGACTGCGGCACAAATTGGATGAGTTCGTGCTCGATGCCATGCGAAACGTGTTCAAACCGAGAGTAGCCGAAGCCGTGGCGCGCGATGTAGACAGAGCCTTCCTGGCGAATGGGAAGAGCAGTGGGGCTCCAAATTTCGCCGGTGCTGTTGTCGCGAATGTAGAAGGCTTCGCCGGGCGGATCGGAAACGGGATCGTTGGACCAGGGCGTGAGCTGATTTTCGTGGCTGTTGATCGACCAGGTGAAGCCCGAGCCGGACTCGGAAACGATAAAACCAAACGATGGATTGGCGATGACGTTGATCCAGGGCTGGGGGGTGCGCACACCTTCGCGAAGCACGACGACATATTCGCGGCCGTTGGCGTCGAAACCGCCCACGCCGTTAGCGAATGCGAGATTTTTCGGCGCGGCCATGGCTTCCGTGGAGGATTCAGCGTCGGGCGTGGAACCCGGAATGAGAGCAGCGGGTGTGGCGCGTTGCGAGCGGAGCACTTGTTCAGAGAGAGTTCCGCGGCGACCGAAGAGCTCGGCGCGCGCAACGCATTTCAGGACGGCGCGAAGCTGCGATGAGATCACATCGGCGCGAAGCAAAAAGATGTTGCCGAGCGAGTCTCCGTTTTCCGGCGAAAAGCGCATCTGGCTGGCACGCACCAAGCCTTCGAGCGCGCCCTGCAAGTCCTGCTGATAGGAGTGCGGCTTTTCGTTGACGATGACCAGATCGACTGCGAGCAGCTTCATGCGCCAGTATTCGTGCGCGCGGAGAAGCTGGCGGACGATTTCAATGTCGTCGGTTTCGTCGATGAAAGCAACGACGATGGGGCGGTCGCCGGAAATCCCCTGGGACCAGAGAGCGGAGAGATCGAGCGGGGTGTCGCTCAGCATTTGGGCGGAAGGACGGAGTGAAGCATCGGCGTAGAGGACCGAGTTGGCGAGCTTTTGAAATAAGGAGGCTTCGTCGGGGCCAATGCCGAGATGGCGGAGCTGGACTTGCGCCTGCGTCCAGGCGAGGGTCAGAGTGCGGTCAAAGGTGGTGATGTCGCGATGCTTGTCGGCCAATTCGAGAGCCTGGTCGCGGCTGGAGGCCATCATGGTAGAGAAAATCACACGAGCGGTGCCGCCTGGAGGAATGCGCACGGTGCGGCGAATGCTCACGATGGGATCGAGCACGGAGCCAACCATGCCGCCGAGCGGGGTACCATCGAATACGGAAATGGGATTGTGAGTTTCGCGGCCACGCCCGACAAACTGCGCGCGATTGGTGTCGTACTCGAGAGGACGAGTGGAGTCGCCTTCGACAGCGCTGACGTGAGCCAACCAAACTTCTGCCTCGGCGGCGGATTGCCGGCGGCGCGTGGCCAAGAGCGCGCCGACATCGGAAACAAATTCAGTCTCGACAAACAAATTGGAAAAGGCGGGATGAGCAGCGTCGGCTGCAGGAGTGGCGAGGCTGATCTCGGCGTAAGAGGTAACCTGAATTTCGCGCGTGCGCAGACCCTGATTGGTGATGGAAACGCGGCGCATCTCGGCGTCATCGTCGGATGAGACGACGACGTCGAGGGTGGTGTGAAGGGAGCCATCACGGCGCTTGATTTCGGCGCGGTCTTCGTAAAAGCAAGCCTCGTAGGTCTCGGGGGTAGTCCCAATGGGCTGAAAGCCGGCGGACCAGACTTCTTTGGTTTGCATGTCGCGCAGGTAAATGTGGGAACCCCAGCAATCGCGAGTGGCATCTTCGCGCCAGCGGGTGACGGCCAATTCACGCCAGCGGCTGTATCCCGCGCCGGAGGTGGTGAGCATGACCGCATAGCGGCCGTTTGAGAGCATCAGCGTGCGCGGAGTGGGTTCACTGGCAGCGGTAAAGCGGCGAACGACGGGCGGGACGAACTCCCGCACTTTTGCGGCGCTGACTTCCTCGGAGCGGGGCCGGGTGACGAGAACGTCCTGCGGGGTGCGTTCCTGAAGGAGCAGGTCAACCGCTTTGACGATGGGTTCGGAATGGAAGCGCGTGGCCATGATGCCGTGCGTCAACGCGTTATCGAGAGCGACGAGAGACATGCCTTGATGGTGGGCGAAGTACGCTTGGACTACAGCGTTCTTTTGGCCTTCGGGGACGCGAGTGGGAGTGTAGTCGAGCGCCTCGTACATGCCATAGGCGCCGCGGCCGCCTTCGTTGGTCATGCGTACGAAGTTTTTTGCCCCGGCGACAGGGTCGATCATGGAGGCGAGCGCGGTGGCGTACGGGGCGATGACGATATCCTGACTGAGGCCGCGCATCAGGCCCAAACCCGGGACGCCGAAAGGCGAATATTGGTAGCGCATTTCAAGGTCGCGAGCATTGAAGGCGGACTCGGAAATGCCCCAGGGCACGCCGCGCTCGTTGCCGTAGTCGATCTGACGCTGAACCACGAGACGGACTGTTTCGCTGAGCAGGCTTTCGGTGGGCGGACGTATGACCAGACTGGGCATGACGTACTCGAACATTGAGCCGGACCAGGAGACGAGCGCCGCACCTTTGCCGACCGGGGTGAGTGTGCGTCCGAGACGGAACCAGTGAGGCGCTTCGGCATCGCCCTTGGCAATGGCCACGATGCTGCAGAGGCGGGCCTCCGAGGCCAGGAGGTCATAGTAGCCGGAATCGAGAACGCCTTCGCCGACGCGGTAGCCGATGGAGAAAAGCTTTCGGGTGTTGTCAAACAGAAAAGTGAAGTCCATCGATTGAAACATGCTGCTGGCGGTTTCGGCGACGCGCGAAATACGCTCGAGGAGTTGCATGGCGTCGGCTGCGGCACGCTTGACCGCTTTCAACAGTGAGTCGATGCGATCCAATGCCTGGGTGTCCGCAGGAGATTCCTTGAAAAGGCGGTCGCGCAGAGAGACCAACTCGGCGGCGACTTGCTCGAAGTATTGGGGCGCTTCGAATAGCCTGGGAATCTTCTGCAGCAAAGGCTCAAGGGCAGCCCAATCGTTGCCAGCGGCCGCGAAAGCGGCGATGTCGCGCGAGTCAAGTCGAGACCAGGGGCAGAAGATTTGGGCATCGCGCCAGTGGCTATCGAGAGAGTTGTTGACCGCATCCGCCCAATAAGCCAATTCGGTTTGCGAGCCCTCGGCGCCATCCTGAGCGAAGGTGTGAGCAATATCGGCAACCGTTTGCGAGTGAGTGCGCAGATCGGCGAGGCGGGCCGCGAGAGCCGCGGAATTCGCGGGCAGGCTGTCGAGTTCGACGGCCATGGCGTCGATGGCGTTTGTAAGTTGCCTGCGCGAGACGATGCTGCTGCGTCGCGATTCGGATACAGCGGAGAGAGGCTCGCGCAAGATCGAGATGCAGTCCTGCACACCGGCGAGGAGCATGGCGCCGGCGAACGGCTTGGAGACAAGCTGGCGGCAGCCGTTGCTCAGGGCCAGAAGGTGGCCGGCGAGGTTGCCGCTGTCGACAGAGGAAATGTACTTTGTGCCAAGCGGGCGCAGCGTGTCGGTTTCATACCAGTTGTAGAAATGGCCGCGAAACAGTTCCATCTGGCTAAGTGTGTCGAACGTTTTTTCGAGACGCTCGATAGTCTCCGCGACGCCGATCCAGCCAAGATCATTGGCAGAAAGTATGGCCAGGAGGCCCAATCCAATATTTGTGGGAGAAGTGCGGTGGGCGACAACCGGCTTAGGATTTTCCTGGAAATTGTCCGGCGGCAGCCAGTGATCTTCCTCGCCGACGAACTGCTCGAAATAGCGCCAGGTGCGTCGCGCGGTGAGACGCAACACCTTTTCTTCACCTGGCGAAACTTGCGGGATTTCGTGCCGCTTGGGTAAAACGCTGATCCAGCGCGCCACGGCGGGGGCTGCGACCCAAGCAACCAGGAAGGGGAACGCGGCTGAGAATCCGCCCGGGCGGCCTACGGACAAAATAGCGCCGGCAAACAGGGCCAGCAAAACGCCGCCGATCATGCGGACATAAATATTCACGAGGTTCAGATCGACGGAATGCTTGGATTGGGCGGCAGTGACCCACTGCAGCAGATTTTTTCGGCTGACGTAGAGACGCATCAGGGTGCGAATGATCGCGTCTGCCATGAGCCAGGCCTGGTAGGCCAGGAAGGTGAAGTTGAGAGCGACCTGCGCGAGGCCGGTGCCCAGATCGCGCAGCAACGACCGGAAGTGGCTGCGCTTGGAAATTCCGCCGAGGCGCGGATCGAGCTGCATCAAGAAGGGGAGCAAAAAGGGAATGGACAGGGTTAGAAGCAGAAAGCGTGTCCAGACCCAAGGGGAGGCGGGAGGCAGCAGCCAGCCGAGCAAAAGGAGAATGAAAGACGTGGGCGCGGAAAGGCTGCGGCGGAGATTGTCAATCATCTTCCAGCGGCCGACCGCGGGCACGGTGACTTTTTGTTGGGTGGTTCTGGGGCCGCGGCCGAAAATCCAGGGAAGAAGCTGCCAGTCGCCGCGAACCCATCGCTGCTGGCGAGAGGCGGCGGCCTCGTAGTGCACGGGAAATTCCTCGAAGAACTCAATGTCGGTTGCGAGGGCGGTGCGGGCAAAAATGCCCTCGAAAAGATCGTGGCTGAGCAGGGAATTTTCGGGAACTTTGCCAGCGAGCGCGGCGCGGAAGGCGTCGACGTCATAAATACCTTTTCCGGTGAACGATCCCTCGCGGAAAAGATCCTGATAAACGTCGGAAACAGCGGAGACGTAGGCATCGATGCCGCTGGGGCCGGAAAATAACTTCTGGTAAATGGAGCCTTCGTGCGTGGTGGGTAGCGTGGGCATGACGCGCGGCTGCATGATGGCGTAACCTTCGACGACGCGCGCAGCCACCGGCGAAAATTCCGGATGATTCAAGGGATGAGCCATGGTGCCGACAAGGTGATAGGCCACGCCTGGGGCGAGGCGCGTATCGGTGTCGAGAGTGATGACGTAGCGCACGGATTCGAGCCAGTCGGGCGGCTGGCTATCCGTGCCGAGGAAAGTAGTGTCCTTCGCGCCGCGGAGCAGGCGGTTCAGCTCGTCGAGCTTTCCGCGCTTGCGTTCCCATCCCATCCATTTGCCTTCGCTTTCGTTCCAGAGCCGCCGACGGTGGAGGAGAACAAATCGGTCGCCACCGCCCGGCACGGGACCGTAGCGAAGATTGAGCTGGGAAATTCCTTCGGCTGCAGTTTCGTAGAGTTCGTCATCGGCGGGCAGGTGCTCGTTGGGTGCGTCGACCCAATCGGAAAGGAGCGCGAAGTGGAGGCTGCCCTCGGAATTGGCGAGGTAATGGATTTCAAGACGCGCGACAAGTTCTTCCACTTCCTGCACGCGCGTTAGCAGAGTGGGGACGACCACGAGAGTACGCAGACGTTCAGGAACGCCGGTTTTCAACTCGAGCCGTGGCAGCGTGCGGGGTCCAAGCCAGTCTGTAACGCCGCGATTGATCAAGGCAATGGCCAGATCGGAGGCGGGAAAGGCGGCGAGGACGCCGAGAAGAATGAGGCCCCAGAAAGGCATGCCTGCCTCTTTTTCGTGAAGAAGAGGCAAGGCGATGATCAGCAAGGTAACAAGCGCGATGGTTCCCAAATAGCCCGGGAGCGCGGTGCGCATGTAAGAGCGCAGAAGCTGCTTACGCAGGGTGAGGCGGTAGCCAAGCTCACTCTCGAATTCGAATCTTCCTTCCGCAATGAGGTAGTAACCCGGATCGGTGCGGCGATCCTGCTGAGGACTAGGGTTGGCGCGGGCCTCAATGCGATTGCGCTTGACGTGCTGCACGACGCGCTGAGCGATTTCCACTTCGGAGTGGCGCGAGCCGCGAGAGAGGCTCTCGATGGCATGGCGATAAGAGTCTCGCGTGCCGAAATCGAGTTCGGCGAAATTGGTCTCCGCACCGAGTACCTGATCGACCAGGCTGACGCTCTCGAAGAAATCGGGCCATTCGAAACCGGACATCGTCCGCATGCTGGTGATGATGTTGCGGATGGTGACGTTCATAGCCGCCTGGTACTGATGTTCGAGCCGAACGATTTCTTCGGCGGTGACGCCACGAGCTGTAAGCCGCCGGTCCAGCCATTCGAGAGCGGGCTGCACATTAGGGCTGACGTCGCGCAGGCGCTGCAGCAGTTGAACGGCGAAGGCGTCACTCAGAGGTTCGGCTTCAAAGGGTTCGAGCAGTGCGGCGAGATTGGAATTGGATCGAACGGCGGCGCCCAGGAGGCGATCGGCAAGATCATCCGCTTTTTGCCGAGCGGCGCGGCTATGGACTATGTGCTCGGCGAGGCGCCGCAGATTTTCCACCAGGACGATGCCGATGGTGATGGCCACGGCCCAGAGTTCGCCGATGGTGAGTGGCTGGACGCGCTGATAGGCAGTGACGAAACGGCGTAGCACGTCGGGATCGAAGCGGCTGTCCGTATGCGCAACGAAGGCCCAGGCAAGTCCGTAAACACGAGGATAACCCTGCAAATGTTCGGAAGCGAGTTTGGGAAGCTTGCGGTAAAAACCAGGGGGCAAGTCTTCGCGGATTTCGCGAAGTTGATCGTCGACGATATAGAAATTGTCGACCAGCCATTCGGCGGCGGGAGGTATGGTGTGGTCCTGCTGAATGGCGCGGGCGAGCTCCTGATAGCAATCGAGGAGCACACGGCCGTTCTCCATAACTCGTGGCGTGAGAGGTTTGCCACTGTTAATTCCGGACTCAACGGTTTGCGCGGCAGCGAGAGTTTCAGCGTGCTGCTCGAGACGCTCCACGCTGAATAGCTCAGCGCGAATCGGTTCTTCGAGAATGGGAGGGGTACTGACAAACAGACCGGAATTGCTCATCGGGCGCTTGAAACGCTCTCAAATAGATCGGCAGGGCATTGTGCTACGAAACGCCGCGGCAGACCAGTGCCGTCGTGGGCCCGAACGGAAAATTGTCTAGTTTGAAAAACGCAAACGGCGTGATGCATTTGGGAGGGAAGCTTAAAAATGCGGCTGATCGGTTAACCTGTTCGTTCAATCCACAGGTTGCTTTCGGCGCCAGATGATCGGAACAACAGTGGTGGCCACCGCGAGTGCCAACAAAATGTGAATATAGCCGTGAAGAGTAGAAGGAGTGCTGATCCCCACGAGCCAGAGACTCAAGAAGATCACTGAGAAAGTCCAAAACATTTCGATGTCCCTTTCTATAGCTGTAGCGTCGTCGTTGTAAATT
>DASZMG010000164.1:0-12118 GCA_035551975.1 Candidatus Acidiferrales bacterium
GGATTTTCAGAATGGCGGCGGGTGGAAGAACAAGACCGCTAAAGCTAAGCGCAAGTTCGGCGAACTTTCCGCCCAGCCCCTCGACGTCT
The DNA here is from genome assembly GCA_035551975.1 of Candidatus Acidiferrales bacterium. Taxonomy (GTDB): domain Bacteria; phylum Acidobacteriota; class Terriglobia; order Acidiferrales; family UBA7541; genus Palsa-295. Next base: position 90 of record DASZMG010000164.1, read on the forward strand.
TGGGGGAAGGCTTGGAACGACGCGTCCACAGGGTCATCAATCTTGCCGCTCATTGCTGGAGCTAAATTGTCGCATGGATGAACAATCAGGCGAAACGGGCGGACGCAATTCGACAGGAAGAGTTCGAGACATACAACGGTGCTTAAAGCACCTACCCCCGCTTCTGTTCCAGCTCCGCCCACCGCGCATACAATTGTTCCACCGCCTTCTGTGCCTCTTGCATCCGCACACTGGTCTCGCGAAGCAGCGCCGAATCGCCCAACACCGCGGGATCTTCCATTTTCGCCGTTTGATTCCGCAATTCCTGCTCGGCCTCGGCAATCCGTTGTTCCATCGTTTCAAATTCCCGCGTCTCCCCAAACGTCAGCTTTTTTCTGGCAACAGCAGTTGACACCGCGACGCCAGCATCGCCACCACGAAGCGCCGTCTTCTTCGTTGCCCGGCCCCGCTGCGCTTTCTGTTCCATCAGCCAGGCATCCCATTGCGAATAGTCCGCGAATCGCTCCGCGCCGCCAAAACCATCGAGCCCCATCACCACCGTGGACACGCGATCCAGCATATAGCGGTCGTGCGTCACCAGCACCAGCGCTCCGCGAAATTCGAGCAGGCTTTCCTCAAGTATCTCCAGCGTGGGAATGTCGAGATCGTTGGTCGGCTCATCCAGCAGCAGCAAATCCGCCGGCTGCAGCATCAGCTGCGCCATCAGGATGCGCGCCCGCTCACCTCCCGAAAAACTTGCCACCGGACGGTTCAGTTCTTCGGCGGTAAAAAGAAAGCGCGCGGCCCACGCGCCCACATGAATCACGCGGTCCTGATAAATCACCGAATCACTGTCCGGCGCGAGCGAGCGCCGTAGCGTCAGCGTTCCATCCAACTCGCGGTTCTGGTCGAAGTAAACGATTCTCAATCCGTCCGCTTTGCGAATCTCGCCCTTGGTGGGTTCCAGATCGCCCCGCAGCAGCCGCAGCAATGTTGTCTTTCCGCTTCCATTCGGGCCCACCAATCCCACACGCATTTCCGCCGAAAGCGTGAATCGAAGATTTTCAAAGAGCGTGCGTTCACCAATCGAATAGCTCACTCCATCCAAACTCACGAGCTGCTTCGTTTGCCGGCCCGACGCGGAAAAATCGATGCCAGCCGACGCCACCCGGCTGCGTTCGTTCATGTCCGCCAGTTTCCCGATGAGTTCCTGCGCCTTATCGATCCGCGCCTTCGACTTGGTCGTACGCGCTTTCGGCCCGCGGCGCAGCCACTCGATCTCCGTGTGTACGCGGTTCGCCAGCGCTTCCTGTTGCTTGCGCTGCGCGTGCAGAAAGGCCTCCTTCGCCTCCAGAAACTTGCTGTAATTGCCACTCACCCGCAGAAATCCGTCCGGATAAGCCCGATCGAGCTCCACCATTTCATTGGTCACATTTTCCAGGAAATAGCGGTCGTGGCTCACCACTACGCACGCGAACGCCGCGTTCCGCAGAATATTCTCGAGCCACTTGATTCCTTCAAGGTCAAGATGGTTCGTCGGCTCATCGAGCAACAGAATGTCTGGATGCTCGATCAGCGCTGCCGCGATCGCCAGTCGCTTGCGCCATCCGCCCGACAGGTCCATCGCGCGCGCTTCGAAATCCGAAAAGCCCGCCCGTCCCATCGTCTCTGCGAATCGTTTCTGCCGTTCGTTCTCCGGCACAGCGGCGCTGTGAAAAACCGCCTCGATCACCGACCTGACCGTCTCGTCCTCGGGAAACATGGGCACCTGCTCGACGCAGCTCAACCGCACTCCTTTGCGCCGCGCGACCTCCCCGCTGTCCGGTTCCATTTTCCCCTGAAGGATTTTAATGAGCGTCGATTTTCCCGAGCCGTTTGGCCCGATCAAACCGATGCGGTCGCCTTCCGATATCGTGAACGGGATATTTTTGAAAAGCGGCGTGGCCCCAAATCGTTTCGAAAGTCCTTGTGCGGTGATAATCGGAATCGGTGGCAATGTGCGATGTTTTCTCCGTATTCATTTTACACGGGCGGCAGGCCTCTGCCGCGAGCGGCCGGGCAATCCGGTCGCCCACCCCGCCGCCTTGTTCCTCCCAGACAGCCGCCCGATTCGTCCCATGCCGAAGCCGAATCCACGCGCGCTGTGCTTAAGGGAAGCCGAATCTCCGGTGTGTACGCTTTATAGGTCGTAGCTTTATGTCGCTTAGCTTCGGGAAATAGACAGCATCAGCGGCTGTCGGTGGTCGCTGTTGGCGGCGCTTTTACTTTCCGTTTTCATCCCGAGCGCAGTCGAGGGATCTGTATTTTTTTGAATTTCGTCAGCGCACGGCTTCAGCTGTTCAATCGTGCCGAAAGGCACCCTCAATAAAGGGGCATTAACCCCTGAGGTCTCCATGCGAAGCGCGAAAGACTTTATGACGCACGCTCCGAAGTCGACAGTCTAGTCGAGATCCGGGGGACGAAGTCGATATCTGCGCATCCAGAATCTGTGGGATGGAATCGAGCTGATGGCTGCTCTCCTCTCAATGTAGGTCTCAAAACGCCGATCGATGGTGCTGAATACGTCGAAGGGCCCTCTCGAGAGTGCTCCTGCACGTGGGGGCAACTGGCGCACTATTTATGGAAGGAATATCATAGGTGAACGCGCTACTCGGACAACCGGAGTTCCGTACCCAAGCTTCGGAGTTCCGGCTTCCAGGAGCTTACGGAACCGAATTTGCCGCTCCGCAAAGCCAGCCTGTCGCATCGTGGCCCATTTCCGGAGCTGTGCAATGTTTGCGCGCCGTCAGCCCCGGGCAGGGGCGGAATATCGTAGCCCAGCGCGTGAACACTGGGAAATAAATCGGCGCGAAGCGCCATACCGCTCGCGGTGCTTTGGCGATCCGGTTAGGATCGCGGTGAAAAAAGACTGCGAGCCGCTAAAGACGACGCCAAATCGGATGCATAAATGCTGATTGTCTACGAACCCGCTCCTTCACCCGCCGCCGAAGATTTGCGCGGCAAGCAAGAAGACACGCTCGCGTTCACCTGGGAGCAACGCCGCTGGGTGCGTGGCAAATTCCGCACGACGCAAGGACGCGAAATCGCCCTCGCATTACCCACCGGTACTCCGCTGGAACCCGGCGCCATCGTTCTCGTCGAAGAAGCTTGGTATGTGCGCATCGAGCCCGTCGCCGAAGATCTGCTCGCCGTCACGCCGCGTGAACACGCCGAATCCATCAAGCTCGCCTTCGAAATCGGCAATCGCCACTTCCCTCTCGCGCTCGACGGCCATACCATCCTCGTTCCAGACGATCCGGTCATGACCCAGCTTTTCAATCGCCTCGGCGTACATTACGAACGCCGCACTGCCGTTTTCTCGCCCATCGGCAACGGACTCGTCCACAACGGATTCGCCCGCGACGGATTCACCGATGCCCGCTGATTCCTTCCTGCGCCTGCTCCAATTCTCCGACGGCCTCTTCCCCGCCGGCGGCTACGCTCACTCCTTCGGCCTCGAAACCTTGGTGCAATCTGGCCGCGTGCAAAACGCAAACGACGTCGCCGCGTTCCTGCGCGCCTATCTCGAAAGTTCCGCCGCTCCCACCGACGCTGTCGCCGCCCTCTGTGCCCAAAACCATGCGCTAGCCGGCGATCTCAATGCCTGCATTCGTCTCGATCACCATCTCGACGCGCTGAAATCGCCTGCCGAACTTCGTGACGCCAGCCACCAGATGGGCCGCCAAACTCTCCGCATTCTGAAGGAACTTTCTTCCAAATGCGCCACGGTCCTGCGCTTCGCGTCTGCCGTCGATTCCGAGGTAACTCCTTGCCATCATCCTGTCGTTTTCGGACTGGCCGCTACCGCGAACGGCTGGGAACCGCGCGAAACCGCCGGCGCGTTCCTCTATTCTACGAGTGCCACGATCGTCGGCGCATCGCTGCGCCTGTTGCCCCTTGGCCAACTCGCCGGCCAGCGCATTCTCGCAGAGGCTGGATCGCTCATTGCCGCGCTCTCCGAAACCATTCTCGACAAAACCGAAAACGACATGTGGAGTTTCACGCCCGGACTCGAAATCGCCGCGATGCACCACGAATCGCTCGACGGCAGGCTCTTCCGCTCATGAGCCAATCGTTGTCTCACAATGGCCGCCCATTAAAACTCGGCATCGGTGGCCCGGTCGGTTCGGGCAAAACAGCCCTCGTCGAAGCGCTCTGCCGCCAATTGAAAGACCACTACGATCTGGCCGTCATCACCAACGATATTTACACTCGCGAAGACGCCGAATTTCTCACCCGCAGCGGCGTGCTGCCCGCCGAACGCATCGTGGGCGTCGAAACAGGAGGCTGTCCGCACACAGCCATCCGCGAGGACGCGTCCGTGAATCTTGAAGCTTCCGCCGCGCTGCAAAAGAAATTCCCGGATCTCGACATCCTTTTCATCGAAAGCGGCGGCGATAACATTGCCGCCACCTTCAGCCCGGAACTGGTCGACGCCGCCATCTTCGTCATAGACGTGGCTGAAGGCGAAAAAATGCCGCGCAAGGGCGGCCCTGCCATTACCAGGTCCGGTTTGCTGGTGATCAACAAGATCGATCTCGCGCCCTACGTTGGCGCGAGCCTTGACGTCATGGAACGCGACACCAAACGCCTGAGAGGAGAGCGTCCTTTTGTCTTCACCAATCTCAAGGACGGCACGGGACTCGATCGCGTCGTCGACTGGATTCGCCATGACCTGCTCTTCGAGCCGTGATCGAAGCTCAAGACTGTGTTGTCATCCCGATCCCGATCGCGCTTTGGTTTTTGCGATCGGTGTCGAGCGATCTGCATTTGTATCTCGCGCGCGGCTTTAACGTGCCGCCATCTTGAATCTTGCTGTTGTATTTTGTTTTACGCTGTCATCCCGAAGCGAGCGTATTTCAGCGAGTCGAGGGATCTCTCTTCGTTTTTGAGTTTGAGGCGATGCCGCTGGCGGCGAAGCTTCCGCGAGTTGGTCGGGATGAGAGCCCGGCAACGCGAACCGATTTACATATTTTTTGAGGAACAATGGCACTCGGTGAATCACAAACCGGCGCGTTAGCGCCAACCGCTCGCGGTGAGTTTTCCGCGGGCCTTCCGGCTCCACCCTCATGGCGCGCAGGACGGGACGGCCTGTTGCGTCTCGGCTTCGAACGCCGCGGTGACGCCACCTTTCTGCGGCATTGCCGCTACACGCTGCCTCTGCAAGTCTTGTCGCCGCTCGCGCTCGATGACGGTTCTTCCTATTTGCTGCTGCTCAATCCCACCGGCGGCGTTCTCGGAGGCGATCACCTGCGCACCGAAATCACGCTCGGCGAAAATGCGCATGCGTGCATTTCCACTCCGTCTGCAACGCGTGTTTATCGCACGAATTCCGTGCCTGCGGAAATACACACGCACTTGCGGATTGGCCTCAACGCCACGATTGAATATCTTCCCGACCACGTCATTCCGCATCCTGGCTCGAGCCTGCGACAGTCGCTGCGCATTGAAATGGACGAAGGAAGCCGCGGCGTTTTCTTCGACGGTTTTTCCTCCGGACGCGTCGCGCTGGGCGAAGCCTGGCAATTCCGCGACTTCGACTCACGTACCGAACTTTTTTTGCGCGGCCAGCCCATCTTCGCAAATCGCACGAAACTCTCACCAAAAGCCAATGATTTAGCAGCTTTTGGTCGCATGGGGGGCTGCGCGTACTGCGGGTCGCTGCTGATTATTGGAGATGGATTCGAGAATTGGCTCGCGCTGATCGATGCAATGCGCGCTGCGCTGGACGCGATGTCCGGAATGTTAGGCGGCGCGAGTTTACTGGGGCAAAATGGCTGTTCTGTGCGGTATTTGGCGCATTCTGCGATTGATTTTCACGCCGCAACGCAGAATCTGTGGGCAATCGCGCGGCAGCATTTGCTGAATCTTCCACCATTTGCGCTGCGAAAATATTGATGGCGCGGCAATGTTTTTTCCAGCAACGCTCGGCCGGCGGCTCGACCGGCCAAATACACCAATTTGCCTGAATTCGCACGATTTCGCGCAGGAAGCCCCCGGCAGCTACCGGTTTTTGCTGATTTTTGCGCTTGAAAGAAGTGTGTCAATTTCGAGCAATTTCGCGCAAAAATCCGTACGCGAAGGCACCGATTAGCGCAATTTCAGGCTGCGTTGGAAGCTTTTTTCGTCAGCTTTTACTCAACTTTTATTCCTGGTTTTTTCCGGTCTTCGCGTCGGGATGGGGTGCCGTTCCGGCAAACGGCAGAGAAAATCCTAGAGGAAGGTTGGTGCCGAAGGTCGGGGTCGAACCGACATGGCCCGGAGGCCACACGATTTTGAGTCGTGCGCGTCTGCCAATTCCGCCACTCCGGCACGGGAGACCAATGATATCACGACATCCGAACGCTTTTTAATCCGCTTCGATCAACAGAAACATCGACAGACGCAGTGGCTTCTTGGTTCAGACGCGCAGCCAGTCGAGGTTCGGCTCCGCTTCGATATTCTGGACGCGCTCGTAAATTCGCTCCATCTGCTTCCGTGGGAATTTCTGAGTCAGCAGCAGAAACTTTTCGCGCATGTTGTCGCCGGTCAGCGGACGGGCGGGTGTCCCCAGAAATTCGGTGACGTGCTGCGTGAGCACGCGCCCGTCCTTCAGCGTGACGGTCACCGTGCTGGAAATGTCGTCATCATCCTGTCCCGGCACCGCTGAGATTTTCACTCGCGGGGCCATGGCCATGATGGCGGGATCGCGCGGCGCAGCTTCGTCGAAGGAATACGGATCGACCGGGTTCCGATACAGAGCAAGCGCCACGCAAAACGGAACGCTGAACTGCGCGAGCATAATGTCCGGCGGCGCCGGGATGTTGTTGGTGGTAGCCATGCGCCGGCTGCCGCTGATCTGAACGGAGGCGACATCGGCGCCGGAAAATTTGTGCTGGGTGCGCAGGTCGAGAATCGCCTCCACCGAAGTGTGCGCGGTAATGTGGCACGCGAAGCGTTTCATCAAGATCGTGCGCGTAAGGTAAGTCTCGCCGAGCCCACGCGTCAATTCCGCAGGGTCGCTCTGGTTGCAGAAAGCTTTGAGAAATCCTGCCGGACCTTCGATCGCCGTACTCGGTCCGGTGAAACCATCGGCCGCGAGACTCGCGGCAAGCACGCCACTCTCGGCCGCGCGTCCCAGATGGAGGCGCTTTACCATGGCGCCATCACCGCTGTGCGAAAATTCCAGAAGACCCGCCGAGGTGGAAGCGGCGATTCCCAGCGCATTGGTCATCTTCTGGTCGTCGAAATTCATGAGCCTTCCGCTCGCGACTGCCGCGCCAAAAGGTCCCAAGGTGCCTGGCGCATGAAAACCGCGCGCTTCATTGGTGCGCTTGGTGGCGCGCCCGGTGCGGATCATAACCTCGGCGCCCGAGACGAAAGCTGTAAGAAGCTCGCGACCGCTCGAGCCGTGTTCCTGCGAAACAGCTAATCCCGACGAGACCAGCGCAGCGCCGGGATGCGCTCCGGAATCCGGGAAAGTTAAATTGTCCTGCTCGAACGCATGGGTCATTGCGCCATGCGCGAGCGCGGCCGCCGGCGCAGACACGCTGGCGCCCGTGCTCAGAATGGCGCACTTCCCCGCGCCCATCCGGCGGGACTGCGCGATGATCATCTGGCTCCAGGGAAATTGCGCGCCGAACAGGATTACGCCCACAGTGTCGGCGATGCAGTCCTTGGTGCGCTGCAAAACGTCGGCTGGAATTTCCTGATAGCGAAGGCCAACGGCGTATTGCGCAAGCTGCTTGGTTTGGCCCTGACCATTTGATGGTGTCTCGCCATCGACGGCACCGGCGACCGGGCGGACAACCGAGGGTGCCGCCGCGTAAAGCCGAGGCGCAAGACCGGCTGCGCCGGCAGCCACGGTGATCGACTGCAAGAATTTTCGCCGGTCAACAGATCTCGCTGTGGCGGGCATTGCTGCGTGGGACTTTGCTATGTCTTTCTCCATATGCGTGCTGGCCTCCCGGCAATCACTGCGGGCGCGTCCCTCACTCAATGAGAGTCTTTGCCTTTGGCTCGAAATTGTACGATATTTCGACGCGGCCATCCGAACTGTGTAGCGCAGTGCGACCAGGCGAGCGTTGAGCGTGGTCGTTTGTTGCGTGGCCAGGAGAAATCAAAGCGTGAAGACGAAAAATAAAAACCGCGAGCTTGCTTGCGTGGCGCTATGTCTGGCGATGCTGGCGATCTTTCTCAGTGTTTCGTCCGCTATAGCTCAGCAGCACCAAAAACCGGTGGTGAAGTCTCTGCGGCTGTATGTGTTCGATTGCGGCTTTTTAAAAATCGCCGATCCGGGGCGCTATCACCTGAAGCGCGAAGAAATGGCCACGACGGACATGTCCGTGGCTTGTTTTCTGGTGGCCCATCCGAAAGGTTCGCTGATGTGGGATGTGGGCGTAATTCCGGACAACCAGCTCAGGCTGGATGGCGCTCCGGTGACCGTTACCTATCCCACTTCCGTCGCGACGGTGACAAAACCGCTGCTGCCACAACTGGCGGCGATCGGTTACCTGCCCTCCGATATCACCTATCTCGCGTTTTCGCATTTTCATTACGACCACGTAGCGAATGCCAACGCGTTCGCCGGGTCTACGTGGCTTGTACCGCAGCTTGAGCGCGACGTCATGTTCGCCGATCCTCCTTCGCCGCGCACCGTGCCGGCGTTCTTCAGCGCGCTCAAGACCAGCAAGACGATGATCATTCGCGACGACGAATACGATGTTTTCGGCGACAAATCTGTGATCATCAAGTCCGCCCCGGGCCATTCTCCCGGCCATCAAGTGCTTTTTCTCAGACTGAAGAAGACGGGACCTGTGCTTATCAGCGGAGATCTCTATCACTACCCGGAAGAGCGCACGCTGAACCGCCTGCCCACGACTGAATTCAATGTGGATCAAACCGCGGCGTCGCGCGTTGCCATCGAAGCCTTCCTGAAGAAAACCGGCGCACAGCTTTGGATTCAGCACGACTTCGTGGGAAATGCCAAGCTGAAGAAGGCTCCGTTGTATTACAACTGAAGGAAGCGGCTGGCTGCGAAATGGCGCGGCAATCTCTCTTCGACAGCGGCTAGCCGGTAGCCCATGTTTTTACTACGCTTTTCCTGCGAGCTGTCGCACAAATACTTGAACTCCGAGAGGCGAGTTCCTTCAGGGGGCAGCGCGAAACCGAAAGCTCGCGGGAACTTCATCGCGAGCAGAAGGCGCTTCGCGCCGATTTTATTTCCCAGCGCTTACGCGCTGGGCTACAGTCTTCCGCTCCTTCGGAGCTGAGCTGCATCCGGCGGCCGGTTCGCGCCAAGGTCTTTCATCGGGAGCTGAAAGAGTCTCTGTAAGAACTATATTCGGTCCCTTAGCGGCTAAAGCCAAATTGAATTTCAATATTTTACGGCACCGCTGAAGCCGTGCCCTGACGAAAATCGAGGTGGCTACACAGACTCTTCAGTTTTACCCCCTAAACTTCTTTTAGGAGATGACTTCGAACCGCTGATGCACGAGCAGCGGTCAGATTTTCCAATCCGGGGTGGCTACATAGGCGCGGTTGATGTCGGAAAGCTTTTGCGTGCCGCAGTTGCCCATGCCCAGCTTCAACTCGCCCTGGAGAATCTCGATCACGCGGTCCACTCCGGCCTGGTCGAACGCTCCCAATCCCCAAATGTAGGGACGTCCGATTCCCACGGCGGTTGCACCCAGCGCCAGCGCCTTGAACGCATCGGTGCCACGGCGAATGCCTCCATCGACAAATACTGGAACGCGGCCGCCCACTTCCGCGACGACCTCGGGCAGCGCCTCAACCGTCGCGCGCAAAGTTTCCGTGGCGCGCCCGCCGTGGTTCGACACCAGGATGGCGTCCACGCCGTGCTCGATGCACAGCCGCGCATCTTCGCGCGTGTCGATGCCCTTGATGATGAATTTTCCTTTCCAGAATTTCCGCAGCCGGTCGACAAAGGCCCAGTCCATCGCGGGATTGATGGCGGCGACGCCGGTCATGTCGATTCCGTCGTACATGGGCCGCTCGTGCGGCGTGGGACCATCGGCGCTTTCGTGGCAGGTGGTGCACTGAGCGGTGTTCTTGGGACGCAGGCGCAGAAATGTTTCGCTGCTGCGTCCGGTGGTGTTGTCGACAGTCAAAGCGATCACCGAACAGCCCGCCGCTTCCGCGCGGTTCAGAATTTTCTCGCAGGGCTCCCATTGGCTCGGCGCATACAACTGCTGCCACACCGGTCGCCCGAGCGCCTTGTTGACGTCCTCGACCGGGGTTGAGGTCATGGTAGAAAGCACCTGAAGCGTGCCGCGCGCCTTGGCTGCCGACGCAACAGCCAATTCTCCGCCGGACGAGAAGGCTTTGTGGCCGGATGTGGGGCTCAGGAAAATTGGACTGGCGTATTCAGTACCGAACAAGTTGATGCGCATGTCCACTTTGGTGGCGTCGCGAAGGCGCCGCGGACGAAGTTGCACGTGCTGGTAGCCTTCGCGATTGGCGCGAACGGTGCCGTCGTCGCTGACGCCGCTGACCATATAGGCCCAGTGGCCGGGTGGCACCTTGCGATGCGCGGCTTCCTCGAAGTCGAGAACATTTAAAGCTTCAGAAGGGCTTTGAATGACTTGCGCCACGGGCGCGGTGTTCTGGGCCAACGGGCCGCGTTCCAGGAACGCGGCGACTCCGCCGAGGGCCGCGACATAGGGGCTGGCCGCCAGAAATTTCAGGAATTCGCGCCGGGCCGTGGATCGAGAGGTAAGTGGGCTCATGATGGTCACGTAAGATAGCACCGGAAGGGCTTCCTTCGCGCCAAAATCTAGACGACATTGTTACAGCATGACAACCAACAGGTTGGCTAGATGAAATCTAATTTATGTGTACTTAGTTACTTAGGCGGTGTCGTGGAGTGAATGATATTATTGAGCGATCCTAATGGTAATGCCTGCGGAAGCCACCAATGGAATTCGCATGGTTGAATTCCTAGAGTCGACGCCACCAGATGTCCATGTGTATGTGTCCGATGCCATATACAAAGCGCCGTCTGCCGGATATGTCTATTTGCATACTCCAGAGATCAGCCTTCAATGTACGTCTGAGGTTTGCGGCGGCAAGCAGAGGTTTAAAGCGACCGAATCGCTCCATGTAACCGAAGAACCGTGGCAAAAGAAGTTTGTTACGTATGGCTGTCGCAATTGCGGAAAAACTCTCAAGATCTATGCGTTGGCGATTATAGCGGTTTACGAACAGAAAATTGCATTTGTTCAAAAATTCGGAGAAGTCCCCGCCTTCGGACCTGATACCCCTCCACGACTTATTTCTTTGATCGGACCCGATCGTGATCTTTTCTTGAAGGGACGCCGATGCGAGGTTCGAGGTTTGGGCATCGGTGCATTCTCATACTATCGACGGATCGTTGAAAATCAAAAGGCGCGTATCGTTCGAGAAATGGCGCGAGTGGCTGCCACGCTCGGCGCATCCGATACCGACATAGCTCTATTCGATGAAGTGGCAAAGATTTTCGATGAGGCTTTGACCGAAACGCAATTTACGACAGCTGTTGAGAAGATCAAGCCGGCAATACCGTCTGCACTTCTGCTTCGCGGCCACAATCCTTTGCTCCTGCTCCATTCAGCTTTGAGCGATGGGCTGCATGACCGTTCGGACGAAGAATGCTTGGAACTTGCGCGAGAGATCAGGTTGGTATTAGGCGAATTGGCCGAGCGATTGTCGCAGCTATTGAAAGATAATGCCGAGCTTGGAGACGCCGTGAGCAAGCTCTTGGCACGTATGGCGGCTAAGAAGGATGGCGGGTCAACAACAAATTCCGGTGGAGAGTGAAGCCGTATTCTAGCCACCAGCACTAATCATTGAACATCAAGCAATCTATCTTCGGTGAAATAGCTATCCGCTCCTCTAGGAGTGTGTCTGAGAATTGCCTTCTGTTGCGCTGAATTTGCTTGAACATGAGCCGGAGAGTGTGCCAGTTTTTCGAACATGGCAAAAACATTCCGCACCTACCTTCCAGAGCAAAATTTACTGTTGCCTGCGAGCCT
>DASZMG010000165.1:0-27071 GCA_035551975.1 Candidatus Acidiferrales bacterium
GCAGATCATCATTTGCCATAGCCAACGGTATGCCTGGGAACCCCGCGCCCGATCCGACGTCGGCGAGCCGACCATCTCCGACAATGCAAGTAGTTACGGCGTAGAGACTTTCTCCGAGATGAAACCGCAGGATCTCTACCGGATCGGTGATTTTTGTGAGTGAAACTTGCCTGTTCCACCGCAGCAGGAGAGCGATGTAAGCCCGAATTTGACCGCAATGTCGAGCCGTGGGAATAAATCCAAACACTTTCAGAGACTTAGCTATAAGCGTGTCCGTCAAAGTCATACTATTTAAATAGTTATAGCGGCAATCTTAGTTCAATGCGCCGGATCATGCTGACATCATATTGACACAAACCGAACCGTCGCCGTATCGTTCACTTCCGTGGTGCCAATCCAAACATGAATATCCTCGTTGTCGGCAGTGGTGGCCGTGAACACGCCATCGTCTGGAAACTTAAGCAAAGTCAATCGGTTGGGCGTCTCTGGTGTGCTCCGGGAAACGGAGGGATTGAGCAGGACGCCCCATGTCTGCCGCTCGACTTGAATGACCCGAACGCTCCCGCAGATCTGGCCCAAAAGCTGGGCGCTGATCTTACCGTGATTGGCCCTGAGCTGCCCTTGGTCTTGGGAGCCACGGATGAGCTTGAGAGACGTGGCCTGGCTGTCCTGGGTCCGTCCGAAGTCGGCGCGCAACTCGAAGGCAGCAAAGTCTTTGCGAAACAATTTATGGAGCGCCACGGGATACCCACCGCAGCCACCTACGCCATTTGTGATTCAACGGATGCGGCCCTCCGGGCGCTCGACAAGGTCAACTGGCCGGCCGTGATCAAGGCTGATGGCCTTTGCGCCGGAAAAGGTGTTCTGGTTGCGTCGTCGCTTGCTGAAGCCACGGACTTCGTCCGTCGGGCTATCGAGCAGCGTGATTTTGGCGACGCTGGAACTCGCCTACTGATCGAGGAAGGGCTCCGCGGTGAAGAACTCTCCTACATTATCCTGACGGACGGCGAAAATTTCATTCGCATGGCCCCGGCACGGGACCACAAGCGCGCCTATGACAACGACACGGGACCGAACACCGGCGGCATGGGTGCCTATTCGATCGACACTCTTTTGCCCGCGCAACTCGAACAGCAAATCATCGAAACCGTCGTGCGCCCTAGCTTAATCGGATTGCGCAAGGAGGGAATTCGCTACCGCGGATTTTTGTATTTCGGACTCATGCTCACGCGTCAGGGCCCCAAGGTGCTTGAATATAATTGCCGCCTGGGCGATCCGGAAACCCAAGCCATCATGCTGCGCGCGAATTTTGATCTTGCTCAGGCTTGTTTGCTCGCAGCAAAGGGAAGCTTGGCAGGTTTCGTCGCGAAGTGGCTCCCGGGAGCCAGCGCTTGTGTGGTTCTTGGATCGGAAGGGTATCCGGCACAGCCTGTCATCGGGCGCGAAATTTCCGGTCTCAACACCTCGCCCGGCGAGACCGGCACGGTCGTGTTTCACGCCGGAAGTCGGCGCACGGGGGATTCGTTTTATACGACAGGTGGCCGTGTTCTGGCCGTTGCCGCGCATGGCGTCAACTTAGACGAAGCTTTGCAGCGCGCTTACGAGCGTATCGCTGCGATTCACATTGAGGGCGCCTTCTACCGCCACGATATTGGCGCGGCAGCCAGAAAAGCACGCGCGGTGGTGCCTGCCTGATTTAAAATTCTCGAAAGATCACATCAACAACAATTGCGGAGAAATCATTGAACACAAATAACCATGCACGGCCAGCTTTAGTGGGAATTTTGATGGGGTCCGATTCCGATTATCCGGTGATGAGCGAAACCGGAAAGACTCTCGATAAGTTCGGCATCGGATATGAAATTGAAATCGTTTCGGCGCACCGCACTCCGGCCCGCGCCCATGAATATGCCACCACAGCCGTTTCCCGCGGGCTCAAAGTTTTGATCGCTGCCGCTGGCGCTGCCGCGCACCTCGCCGGGGTTATCGCTGCCAATACTACTCTGCCGGTCATCGGTGTGCCCATGGGATCAAGTTCCTTAAATGGGCTCGACGCGCTGCTGGCCACCGTGCAGATGCCGGGCGGAATCCCCGTAGCCACCATGGCCATCGACAAGGCTGGCGCCGTCAACGCGGCGATTTTTGCCGCCGAAATTCTCGGCACTTCCGATCCGGAAATTGCGCGCAAACTGGTGGCGCACAAAGAAGACTTGGCGAAATCGGTGGCGGAAAAGAACCAGCGCCTGAAGCAGCAGCTCACTTCACAAAAATAGCTTCCACTTCCCAGTTCGTTCGGATTCAAAAGCGCTCTAGTGTTTCAGCAGGGAAGGCGCGTCGGCCGGCCGTTCTTTCTGCTCCTGAGCCTGTGCCTCGGCCGTTTGCTGCGGTGCGGCATGCTCCGGCTCTGCCGGAGGACGCAGAATCCACGCGAATCCTTTGTCCACGCCGATAACCGACATAGTTTGCCGCGTTTCTGGCGGCGTTACCGCTGCGAGCGCCGCGCGAAGAAATTGTGTCGTATCCGCAGCATAAAGCTTCGTGCTATCGCTTTGTATCTGGCTTGCCACCATGGCCATTTGCGGATCGGAATTTCGAACGCGGTCCAGCCTTGGATCCTTTTGCTTCAGCAGGTCCAAAAGTGACGTCCCGGTTTTCTGCGCCGGATAATCAAATTCAAGGATCGTCTTTGGCTGCCCTTTTTCCGGCGGCCAGAACTGCAGGTAGGTCGGACGCAGTATTCGCGTTTCCCAGTAATCGCCCTTCTGTTGTTCCTGCTTCATGCTGTAACTGAGCTGCCAGACTTCAGGTCCGTATCCGCTGAGATAATCCGCGATAATCAACTGCGCGAACGATTCATCCTCGCTCAAGTTCACGTTGGACCGCAGTCCCTTGGCCACCTGATTCAACCGCTCCCCGAATCCCTGCCCGGTGGACTCGATGTCGGACGCTTGATCCCCGCCCAGCGTCTGCACCAGATGCGGAGCGGGAGCTGGTGCCGCCGTGCGCGCCTTCAAATGCGGCAGTTCCTTATCCAGATTGGCGATCTGCAACTGCGTCGACGGCGAAAACCAATCTACCGGCCCCAGAATGATTCCCGCCCGCGTGCTATCTAATTCCACCGGTGTGGGAGGGCGCGTCCCTGCTTCAATCGGGTTCTCCACCGTAGCGATCAGAATCGCGTCTTTCACCACTGTGATCAGCACGCGTCCAGTGGCAAGGTTGGTCGCGACTTCTTGCCCTGCGGAGGAAGGGGTCTCTTGCGCCAGCGCCGGCAATAACAGCGCGGCACACACCGCGCCCGCGGCGAGCAGTCCCGCCAGTGCGGCAAGGCGGAAGGAGGACTTCATCGATTTACCATACCATACCGGGCGTCGCGCCACGCGAGTGTGCATCGCGCTCTTAACTTTAGTAAAATGCCAGCCTGCACTCAATTGATGCGGAATTTCGCCGCTTCGCGCGGACTATTCAACGGAGACGTTTTGCGATCGCCGAAAAACATTCATCACAATGGCAAGCGACTGTCTGACATCCTGGCAGCGCACGAGAAATTTATTCGAGGAGACGAAAGCGGTTCGCGCGCCGATTTGAGCGGCGCAGATCTGTCAGACGCCAGCTTGGAACGTGCCAACCTCGCGTACGTAAATTTTCACAATGCCAATCTGGAGGGTGCCAGTCTCAAGGAAGCTCGCCTTTCTTCGGCGGATCTTGGCAACGCCCGGCTATGCGGCGCGGACCTGCGCAAAACGGACCTCACCGAAGCGAGCCTTGACGGCGCGGATCTCTCGAATGCCAAAGTGGGGGGCGCGGAGCTTTTCCGTGCAAGTTTGCGGTCGGCGATTTTGCGCCACGCCGATTTCGGCGCCGCGAATTTTCGGGATGCGGATGTTACTGGAGCCGATTTTAACGGCGCGAATATGAAGACGGCGATTTTGCGTGAAACCAAACTCGACGGTGTCGATCTTTCCGGCGTGGACCTGTCCACGGCCCTGCTTCCTCGCGGCTACGCTCCTCCGGGCGGCGCGCGGCATTAATGTCCCAAAACGTCATGGCCTGCACACAGAAAGTCATGTCGACCTCTTGGATCGAAGTGAATGATTACCGCCCACCTCATGGTTGGACGCAGCCCGAGCAGGCAAGTTCGCTCGCGCGAAACTATTGCGCGGCGCTGGAACGCGGCGAGGTGCTTTATTTTCCGCAGCCGCCCTTTGATCTGCCTACCACCGACCGCGAATACCTGCTGGACCAACAATGGTCCGAGTTGCGCATGCACAAGAACGTTTCTTACCGCCCCGCCGACGACACTCTTCGCGGTGTTTCCGGCAACTCCGCCTCGGCGCAGCGCATTCACGCTATCCTGCGAAAGTACAGCTCCGAAGTAATCTCTTTCCTTTCCACATTTCTTGCGCCTTACGCCGGTAAATGGATCATCGACTTTGCCAGTTTTCGCCCCCTCGAAGAGGATGGCCGCGCGCTGCCTCTTCATAAGCGCAACGACCTCCTTCACGTGGACGCTTTCCCCAGCCGTCCCACGCGCGGCGGCCGCATTCTCCGCGTCTTTACCAATCTCAATCTGTCCAAGCCGCGCGTTTGGGAGATCACCGGGCCATTTGACTCCTTGGCCCAGCAGTTTGCCGCGGGCGCAGGCCTCAACGCCATTGCCTCCAAAGATTCAGTTGTCAGCAGGACCATTCAAAACTGGGGTGCCAGGCTCGGCGTGCGTGGAATGGGTCGCACTCCGTATGACCTTTTCATGCTGCGCTTCCACGATTATCTGAAAGAGAACTCAGCGTTCCAGCAGAACTGTTCCAAAGTGCGCTTGGAATTCCCGCCGATGTCCACCTGGATTGTTTATACCGACGGTGTGGCCCATGCGGTTATGTCTGGCCAGTACGCCATGGAACAGACCTTCCTCATTCCCGCAAATGGGCTCGTTTCGCCGCAGGAAGCGCCATACAAGGTGCTGGAAAATATCGCAGGGAAATCGCTGATTCGCTAGGCCTGACTATCGTCGCGCCGGGTGGCGCGCTTTTTGTTTCGGCTTGCTACTTGCCCGCGGAGAATTCCACCGATTCGCCGCCGAACTCCACCGGGTTGCGCGTCGCGCCTGTGCGACGCCGTGTTTCAATTCCCAGCCGTTTTATTTTCTGATTCAGCGTCGAAAGCGGGATTTGGAATCGCTCGGCGGCTTCCGTTTGGTTCCAGTTCGTCCGCTCCAGCATATCCGCAATGATTCGCCGCTCCACTTCCTCCAGAATCGCAAACAAAGAGAGCGCAGTCGCGGAACCCCGCCCGCTTTCCCCTCCCAGATTCGGCAGGAATTCGGAAAGCTGCACGCGCACACCTTTCGCGATCTCTCTGCTCCGCACGCTTTCCGGCAGCAGGTCGGCGTCCATCGTCTCGTGCGTGGAAAGTACCACCCCGCGCTCCACGGCATTCTCGAGTTCCCGCACATTTCCAGGCCATTCGTAATCCATCAGCAACTTCATCGCCTCGTGCGTGAATCGTTTCTCCGGCTTGCCATTCTCCCGGCAGAATTGCTCCAGGAATCGCGTCACCAGCAGCGGAATATCCTCTTTGCGCTCCCGCAAGGGCGGCAACTGCAGCGAAATCACGTTCAGCCGATGAAACAAATCTTCGCGAAAACGCCCTTCCGCCACCAGTTTTTTCAGTTCCTCGTTCGAAGCGGCCAGAATGCGCACATCGACCTTGATCGTCTCGGTCCCGCCCAGCCGCATAAACTCGCGCTCCTGAATCACGCGCAAAAGCTTGGCTTGCGTTTCCGGGCTTATCGTCGATATCTCGTCGAAAAAAATCGTGCCCTGGTCGGCTGCTTCGAACAGGCCCTTCTTTGACGCAATCGCGCTCGTAAACGCGCCCTTCACGTGTCCGAAGAGTTGCGATTCCAGCAGGTCCACCGGAATCGAACCCGTGTTGATCGGAATAAACGGTTTGTCCGCGCGCGGCGAAGCCGAATGAATCGCCTTGGCAATCAGTTCTTTCCCCGTGCCGCTTTCGCCATGGATCAGCACCGTGGAGCGCGATGGCGCCACCTGTGTCACCAGGTCGAACACTCGCAGCATCTTCTCGCTTTTGCCCACAATATTCGGGAAGTTGTATCTCTGTTTGAGCGCGCGCTTCAGTTGCACATTTTCTTCGCGCAGCCGCTTTCCTTCGATCGCTAGCGAGATTTGCGCAATCAGTTCGTCATTCGACCACGGCTTGGTTATGTAATCCTGCGCCCCGTTTTTGAACGCGGCGCGCGCCATGTCAATCGACCCGAATGCCGTGATGAGAATGACCGAGAGCGCCGGATCACGCCGGCGGATTTCCGGCAGCAGCTCAATGCCGTTGCGGTCCGGCAGGCTTACGTCGAGCAGCATCAAATCGAACGGATGATCTTCGATCTGGCGCAGCCCGGCCTCGCCCGTTTCCGCAAGTGTTACTTCGAAGCTTTCCGAGGTGAGTAGGGCTTCCAGCCCTTCGCGGATTTCCGCTTCATCATCTACAACGAGGATCGAACCTTTAGGCATGGACTGCTTTTCGGGCGACCGGGAACTCGAGCCGGAAAGATGTGCCTTTGCCGGGCGTCGACTTCACGTCCACTTTTCCAGCGTGCTCTTTAATAATACCGTAGCTCACCGAAAGGCCAAGTCCAGTGCCCTTGCCGGTGGCTTTCGTGGTGAAGAACGGATCGAAAATTCGGTGCAGATGTTCCGGAGCGATCCCGCTCCCCGTATCGGTCACTTCCACTTCCACCGACCCGTTATACGCCGCGGTGCGCACCTCCAGCATGCCTCCGCCCGGCATGGCGTCTCGCGCGTTCAGGAAAAGATTCAGAAATACCTGCTGCAGGCGCGTCATCGATCCCAGAACTGGCGGAAGCTGCGGCGTGTAGTTTTTCAGCACCGTCACGCGCGTGGCCTTGAATGGGTGTTGCACCAGCGTCAGCGTTTCTTCCAACACGTTGTTCAAATTTACTTCCACCGTTTCCGCCGATCCCGTCCGTGAGAAATTCAGCAGATTGTTCACGATCTCGCTGGCCCGGAAAGTCTGCTTGACAATGCGTTCAATGGTCTTTTGCTTGGGATCGTCCGCCGGAATCTGTTTCGCCAGCATTTGGATGTAGTTGGAAATCACCGCCAGCGGCGTATTTACTTCGTGCGCCACGCCTGCTGCCAGCAGCCCCAGTGATGTGAGCTTCTCGTTCTGCAACATCTGCTCTTCCATGCGCACGCGCTGCGTGATGTCGTCGACCAAAATCAATCGCCCGATAGGCGCTCCATCCTTGCTCAGCAACGGCGCTACCGACGCGTTTACCACCAGTTCGCGACCGGCCAGCGTTTTTACCCGGAATTTATAGATGCCGGAAACATGGTCGGCGTTCGCTCGCGCCGCGATCTCCACGGCCAGATCCGCCGGCAGCACTTCTTCCAGCCTGCACCCCAGCGCCTCGGCCCTCGGCAGTTCCAGCAATTCCTCCAGTTGCGGATTCAACGATTCGATGCGTTCTTCCAGGTCTGTGGTGATCACGCCGATTTTCAGCGATTCGATAATGTTCTCGCTGAAATCCTTCAATCGCTCCACCTGCATCGCTTTCTGCTCAAGCGATTGATAGAGTCGCGCATTTTCGATGGCAATCGCCAGGTAACCGGCAATCGTCGAAAGCAATTCCAGATCGTCGCTCGAGAGATAATCGCCGTCGACCGTCTTTCCCAGCCCGAGCATCGCCACCGTGCGGTCCCGGAATCGGCAGGCGATGAAATAATTCAGCCCAAGTTCTTCGAGCGTGTCGCGAACGCTCTGCGTTTCCGCAATGGCCGCTTTTGCCGACTCGAAAAACAAGCACCCTTGCTCCAGAGCCGGCCGCGCCGCATCGAGAAAACTCAAGTCCAGTAGCCCTTCGGCCTGAATGCCCATCGATCGCGACAATTCGAATTTCTCGCCATTTTCCAGAAACACCGCCAGCCGGTCCACCAGCAGCGTCTGCGAGATGCGATCCAGCGCCGATTCCAGCAAATGGTCGAGCCGCACCTCGTTGGTGAGCGCTCGACCGAATTCAATCAACGTGCGCCGGTAGTTGAGCCGGTCGCGGTAGAAAAAATGATCCAGTCGAGCCTGTACCCATTCACGCAGCGGCTGGAACAAGAATGCCGCCACTACAATCCAGACCACCGCCCCGGCCGGACCAGTTGGCCACGCCGTGTGAGAAAGCTCCCCAATCAACGCGACTGCCGTGAAGTACACGGCCACCACACCGGCGGTGGCGAACGTATATGCCAACCCTCGTTTGAAGATGATGTCCACATCCATCAGCCGGTAGCGGATGATGGCGTAACCGAAGCACAGCGGGATCAGCACCAGCGAGAATACCGAAAGCTTCATCCACGGCTCCGACACCACCGGCGTCATCAGCCGCGGCAACACGTAAAGCGCGAAAAACGGCGCAATCCCGCCGAACGTTCCCCAAGTCACCCATTTCAACTGCTGCCGCAACACGCCGCTCGGCGCTCTCCGGTAGCTCCCAAGGAAAATCGCGGCGGCAAACAAGAAGTAAATGCCCGCGTACAGCAACTCGATCGTTGCCAGGAAATCACGGCTGCTGATCGATGGCAGAAAATCCAGCATGGCCGTAGCGATGAACACGTGCAGCGCTAGCAACGCCGCAGGCACGCTGTATACACCAACCAATTTCAGCCAGAGGCTCTTCCGCCGTTCCGGAAACACCAGCGCAAAATGCACCAGCAGCGCCGGCTGCAGCAGCAGCGCCACAACGTTCGCCCAGTAGACGATCCAGTCGAACGAATTTAGCTTCCCGCTGTAGTGAAAGCTGTAGAGAACGTAGGAGACCAGGCAGAATATATAGAAGTGAACGGCTCTCGGCGCATTCCACCGTTTCACGAAAATGAACAGCCCGATAAACAGGTACAGCAGGGCCGTCACCCGCAGGTAGTTTTCGATTGAGGAGGGATTTTCCGCGGGAGCCGTAATTACCGGCACATCCAGCAAAGTCCCATCGCGCCGAATCTGATAATGAACTTCAGACCAGGGTCCAGACCGCCAGATCACTCGCGTGACGTCGGTCGCTTTCTCGATCCGCACTCCCTGTACCGATTCGACAGAATCGCCCTGCCGAACGCCCGCGCGGTCAGCGGGTGAACCGGGAACTACGTGCAGAGCCCTCACTCCGGCCGGCTGAGACACATCGACCCAAGTTACCCCGTCATCCGGCTGGATAAATCGCGAACGCTGCTGGAAATTCAACACTGAAAAGATCACTGCCGCCAGTGTAAGCAGGGCTAGAGCAACGGCCCCCAGCCGCATTCGCAGAGTCTTGTTCATCGAGGGAACTTTCCGCCTCGGAATTTCTCTAAATCCTTGCACGTTCACTTCCAGTAACTCATCGATTCCAATTATGGTAAGCCGTTTGCTCCCAACGAAATAGATTCAATATCGCCGGACAAGCGGATCCTAGTTCCCGTTTGTAATAGCCACTTTCAGATTCCAGTAGCGGAAGGAATGAACAACTAAAATTGCACGCTCAGGCCCCCGCGGAAATAGCGATACGCGGAAACCAATACAACTTGCCCTCGGTTCGTGGAAACGGGCACATAGCCCTGGGCCAGCAGGTTGCCGGCGTCTGCTTCCACCGCGATGCGGCCCGAGAACAAGACGGGAACGGGTTGTTTGATCTGCAGGCTGAGGTAGGGATCAATTCCATAGAAAGATTCGCCATAGGCGTCCAACCGAGACACTGCCGGTCCACTGATCCATTTATAGGACGCAGTTACGGTCGTTCCCAGATAGGGAACCTTCGTGGAGGTTCTTGTCGCCACGCTTTGGCGAGACTCCGTGGCAAGCTGCGCACGCAATGTCTTTTCAGAGGACCCGCCTCCAATTGGCACAAGCGCGTCCCCCGAGGCATAGATCAGTCCCACGTCGGTATTGTCGCTAAGCTTTTCAATATAGGTGGCGCGTACACCCGTGGAACTTGAATCTCCTCCGTCGTAAGCGAACGCCTGTGAAAAATAGTCCTGCAGAAAATCAGGACTATCCGCGGCTCCTCCCCGTCCTATGACGGCGGTGTGATTCGAAGAATCGTGAAACACGGCTGCGCTGAAACGCCCGTTGTGACCCACGAAGTGCTGCACCCCGAATTCCTCGTGCACATCGTCCTCGGTCACCGGTCTGCCATGCCGTAATAGCACCGTCGGGTACCCGTCGAGCGCATTCAACGCTGAATCCATTCCAGTAGGCGTTCCGGAGTCGCCGCTGCCCCAGGGACGCGTTGCCACAATTGTCGAACTCTGCCAACCTCGCCCGAGGTTCACATCCACTTCCCCGCGCGGTCTTACTGCCGTCGAGGTTTGGTTCATCAGACTTGCCACAAGAAGCTCGCTGCCGTAACGCAGGGTCACCCGATCACTCACCGCCAGTTGCTCATCGTGCGCCATGCGTAAGCCCCGGAACATCAGCCCGGACGGTCCCAGTTGCGATTGCCGCAGCACTAAGGTCGTAACCGGCCCCACGCCCACTTTGCCCGATGGCAACCATTCACCCGCAAAGCTCGCGGCGCTTGCGCCTCTCTTCGAACTGAACTGGCCTGCCATTAAAAGCTGCGCGTTATTTCCAAGCCCTAGGTCGTAAACAAAGGCTGTACCTGGAGAATCAGCCAGTGCACCTACCGATCCCGGATGATCTCCTCCCGAAACAAGTATCACTCGTCCGCGATCGCCGGAACTCTGGGCAGGCGCCGTTTCGCTGGTTTGTCCCACCACCATCACCTGTGCATCCTGATACTGCATCACCGATCGCGTTGCCGCTGATGTCCGCAGCACCCATGTCCAATCGTCTTTAGCGACCTTTTGATTGGGTTGCTGTCGTAGCTTGCCGAATGAGGAAAATACCGAGCCCAGCATAACTTGCAGCAGAGTCGTGCGCTGATTGCTGACTTTGATGTTCTGTTCCATCGCTGGAAGAAAGCCTGCCAGCGTTACCTTGACGGTATAGAGTCCCGCGGGAATCGAGGATGTTGAGAATCGCCCGCGGTCGTTGGTCAGCAGTTCAATTTGCGACGTATTGAAAAGCTGCTCGGAGCTGATCAGCACCGTCGCGCCCATCTGCGCGGTGCCGTTCGGATCAAGCACTACACCGGAGATCGTGCCGGAGTTTGGGGCCGCCCTCAAGGGAGACACAGCGAGAAACAAACAGCACGCCAGGCCGAATCGGATGATAGTTCGGAGATTCAGAAACTCCTCCGCTATTTCGCCTTCGCCGGTGAAGGATTAACCGTGAACTCCTCCGTCGGAGTGATTGTCTGTTTTGCGAGGTTATCGGTTACCGCTACTTCCAGTTTGTACTTGCCGGGCGCCAGCGAACCCAGCGTAATCATGTTCTCCAGCGTAAGCTCCTCGCCGTGCTCGGGTAGCTTATCCGCAGGGATGTCAAATTTCAACTTCGGCGAAGTGCTGGCGCTCTCTCCCACCTTGCTCACTCGGTACTCTACCGACGCGTCCGCCTTATGGGTCTTGTCGTCTACTTTCAGGTTGTATATCTGTAAGAAAACGCCCATAGCATCGCTAGGTATAAACGTCTTGTCCATCTTAGGACGAACCTTCATGTCCCCCAGGACAAATTGTCCCAAACCGATGTCCTTCATGGAGACGCGCTGAATCTGGTCTGCCAGGATCAACGAGCTCGAGCTCAGCTGATCGTCCTCGAATCGCGGCACGGCCAGCCGCGTATTCACCACGCCTACGTTCCCGTTGTTCACGTCCTTCAACACGATGTCCAGCCGATATAGCCCGGGACGCAGCGGTACCGCCTTCTGATAAATAGACGCGCCCGAAAGCGATTGCTGCAAAAGTGACGCCGGCACGTCGGTGCGCATGGTGTCTTCGAACGTCTGGACCACGCGCCCGGTCAGACTGGTCACACGAGCAAACAGGTTCATCGTGGACGTGTCCACGCCATCCTTTTCCTGGAAGCTCATCTGCTTTCGCGGCACTTGCACGGTGATAGGAACCAGCACTGTGTCCGAAGTGATGCGCATGAAATCGAACCGGTAGTCGAATTTCACCTGATCGCGAACAAGCCGGGAAGTGACTATGGCTTCCAGATCCTTGAATTTCACCGGCGGCGGTTTGAAGATGTCCGCGTAACGTTGCAGCCGTGTGAATTCCTCATCCTGTTCCGGCACCATGCCGCCAATGGGTTGAGCGTCATGCGTTCCATCGGTGTTTTGAAAGCGCTGCGTTTTGCTTGCCAGGCCCATCGACTCCGCCATCGTCAGGCCGGCTCCCGGCACATACAGCAGGGCGTCCTTTTCGCTCGGGTCCATGGTGAGGTGATATTCGCCGGTGGAGGTTGGATCCACGAACTCCAGTTCCACGTTGTTTCCCATGCCTTCGAGATAGCGATAGCGCCAATCTTCAAAAGGATAGGTGGAAGTTTCGCCGCCACCTTCCTCGGCAGGCCGCTCATACGTGCCACCCGTGGGATGCGAATCAATTTCATCCGGCGGTCCCCACATGATGTAAATCCGCCCGCGATCGCTCTTCCAGCCCGGTATTCCCGATGCAAAATGCTCGTTCGCGTAGGCGATTCGGCGGTAGTGCTCTTCCTTGTAGGTATTTTCCGGGGAATCCGGGTCAGGATTGCGGCGTTGCCAGAACTGCTCGATGAACTGCTCTCTTTCCTCGTTGGTGGAAAGGTGCAGGAACGCGTTCTTCTCTTCCGGCGTGATGATGTAAACCACGTCTTCGTTCAGCCACTTTTTGTATTGGCTGTCGAGCTCGCGCTCCAGGCTTCTCTGGCTTTGCTTCTGCTGCTTCGCGGCCTTCTTCGCGTCCTGCTGGTTTTGATCGCTCGGTGTTTCCTGCTGAGGGGTTCGTGTGAAGGCAATCCCGGAAGCCGCGAGGGCAGCAATCAACAGCCCGGCTTGGCACAATTTGGTGAAAGAACGGCCCATTTTCACGGTTTTCGCCCCGCTTTGGACTAGAATCTTACCCTTCCCCAATGGACAGGTCAACGAGAGTTATCCGCCCCACCCCTGCTGCCCACTTTGAGTCCACTACTCCCTCCCGGGTTGCCCACCCTCTCCCGTCAACCGCACTCAAGTGCCCTACTTTCCAGCGGGTTTCCAGTAAACAATCACCGAGTGGTTACGCCAAATCGCCCAGAAATTCATCCATAAGCGGTAGGATTGGTGGATCGGATTCGTAGTGGTTCCCTGCCATCTGCATGTAGCAGAGCGCCAATCGCTTCCGCGGCATCTAATTGCGTGAAATTCTGCATTCGTCTAAGACGTAGTCTCTCAAGGGCCCTGGTTTCGGCACCGCGCCTGGAATAGTTGGTATGAAGACCTGGCAAAAAATCGCTGTGGGTCTGACCGCGACTCTCTTTGTCGCAGGCGGCATCGCTTTCGCCATTCATCAGTGGACCAAGGGCATCATCACCGTCCAGACCGGATCGGTCGTTCGCCAGGACCTCACCTCCCTCGTCACCGCCTCTGGCGAAATTCGCCCCAAAAATTACACGAACGTGCTCGGCGAGGGCATGGGCAAAATCACCGACATTACCGTGAAGGAAGGCGATCGCGTGAAGAAAGGTGACGTCCTCCTTCACCTCGAAAACATCCAGCCCGGTGCCGACGTGCAGGCCCAGGCCGCTAATGTCGATGCAGCCGAGGCCGGCATGAAAGCTGCCGCCGCCAGTTACGATTCGGCTGTCGCCACGCTCGCCCAGCGCCAGGCCGACCTGGACAAAGCGAAACTCGATTGGCAGCGCTCGCAGGAGCTTTACAAGAATCAACTCATCGCACGTCAGGAGTACGACGCTTCAAAGGCGGTCTATGACGGCGCTGTTGCGGCTTTCAATGCCGCGCAGGCCCAGGTAGCCCAAACCCGCGCCGCCCGCGAGCAAACCCGCTCCACTCTCGATCAGGCTCGCGCCCAACTCACTCACATGCGCGATGTCTTGCGCAAAACCACCTACACCGCTCCCATTGACGGCATCGTCAGCTACATCGACGTGCGTGTCGGCGAGAACGTCGTGCCCGGCATTCAGAATGCCCAGGGCAGTTTCCTTATGACCATCTCAGACATGAGCGTGGTCACCGCCGAAGTCAAAGTCGACGAAACAGACATCACCAACCTGCGCACCGGTCAGCCCGCCGATGTCACCATTGATGCCGTCCCGGGGAAAGTCTTCGAAGGCCACGTTACCGAGGTGGGCGAACTCGCCATTCTTCGCACCTCCGGCCAAGCCGCGATGACGGCGACCACCGCCAATACGCAAGAGGCGCGAGACTTTAAAGTTGTCGTCACACTCGATCATCCGCCCGCGTCTCTCCGCCCTGGCCTTTCCGCCACCGCCAAAATTCAAACCGCCCATAAGACAGACGTCCTCTCGGTTCCGATTCAGGCACTGGCAGTGCGCTCGCAAAAAGCCTTGCAGGAAGCTCAGCAAAAAGACACCGGCAACGTGACTCTGGCTGCTTCGAACGCTGACGCAACTGTTGGCAGCGCCAAAGCCGACCTTCAGGGCGTCTTCGTGGTTCGCAATAACCGCGCTGTTTTCGTCCCGGTGCAGACCGGCATCACCGGCATTACCGATATCGAAGTCACCAGTGGCCTCCAGGAAGGCGATCAGGTCGTTACCGGCAGTTACAAAGCGTTGCGCACGCTCCGCCCCGGCGGCAAAATTAAAGTGGATAACTCGCCGCCCAGGCGTGACGAGTCTTCGCCTTCGTAGCATCCCAAGGCGCGTTCAAATCAGTTTCAGAGGTGCATTTGATGGCTGAGGCATCTGCCTCGCAGGATTTTCGCCAGGATCTCGTGGATGCCGGCATCGTCATCCAGACGCAGGATCTATGGAAAACCTATGAAATGGGCGCTGAGGAAGTCCATGCGCTCCGCGGCGTAAATCTTGAGATTCGCAAGAACGAATACGTCGCCATCATGGGGCCGTCCGGCTCGGGCAAATCCACATTGATGAATCTGATCGGCTGTCTCGACTCGCCCAGCAAGGGCAATTACTGGCTCGCTGGGCGGTTAGTCAGCCGCTTGAATGACGACGAGCTTGCTCACATCCGCAACAAGGAAATCGGATTCGTCTTTCAGACCTTCAATCTTCTGCCTCGTGCCACCGCTCTTCACAACGTGGAGCTGCCGCTCATCTACAACGGCACGCCCGGCGATGAACGCCTCGCACGCGCCAAGGAAGTGCTCTCTCAGGTGGATTTAGCCACCCGCATGATGCACAAGCCCAACGAGCTTTCCGGCGGTCAACGCCAGCGCGTGGCCATCGCTCGCGCTCTCGTCAATCATCCCTCCATTGTGCTTGCCGACGAGCCCACCGGAAATCTCGATTCAGCCACCGGCGATGAAATCATGGCGCTCTTTGCGCGCCTGCATGATGGCGGCAACACCATCATTCTCGTGACGCACGAGCCCGATATCGCCCTGCACGCGCACCGAATCATCCGCTTGCGCGATGGCAAAATCGAAAAGGATGAACGCACCCGCGAAGTCGCTGTTCCGCACCTTTGAATTCGATTCTCAGCCGAAAACATTCCGCAACAGGAACAGCATGTTCGCTGGCCGCTCCGCCAGCCTGCGCATGAACCACGGAAACCAGAACGGCCCGTAGGAAACCAGCACATTCACGCGATAGCCTTCCTTCGCCAGCCGCAGTTGCTCCTCGCGCTGGATGCCATAAAGCATCGCGAATTCGAGCTGGCTCTTCGGAATGCCCTGCCCGGCCGCCCACTCGCTGATGCGTGCAATCAATTTCAAATCGTGCGTGGCAATCGCCGCGCGCACTCCGGCCCTGCGTGCCTCCGGGCTCAGCAGCCTTTGCGCCAGATGAAAATAATTTTCATCCACGTCCGATTTTTGCAAATAGGCGATTTCGGACGGCTCGTTGTACGCGCCTTTCACCAGCCGCACCGCGCTGCCCATCGCTATCAGGCGATCGAGATCTTTTTCCGTTCGATACAAGTACGCCTGCACACACACGCCGACATTGGGATATTGCAGTCGGGACCGCGTGAAAATCTCCAATGTGTAATCGACATACGGGCTGTGCTCCATATCGATCCAGATAACTTTTTGTGGCGGAGCGCTCCCTGCGCGCAAGCGCTCGATCAACTGCACCAGGTTCGCGTAGCAGAACTCGCGATCCACATCGAGCCCGAGCTGCGTAAGCTTTACGGAAATTTCCGACGGCAGCCGCGCCGCGCGAATGCGATCGATCACGTCGAGATACTGCTTCGTCACCGACTCCGCTTCGGCCAAGTCGCTCACATTTTCGCCAAGATGCGTCAGCAGCGTGTCGATGCGCTGGCTGGCCAGCCGCTGCGCTGCGCCGATCGCATCTTCGAGTTCTTCGCCGGGAAGAAATCGCTCGACCGTCCGCCGCACGAACGGATGCCTCGGCGCGCGCTCCCGCAGCCAGGCATTCTCGGAGGCCTTCAGCAGTGCGTTTCGCATGAGGCTCATATTGGGTGGGCTAGCTCGCCGCAGATCCCGAGGTCGGCAGCCTTTCTGTAGTCCGAAAAACACCGATTCGGTGACGATTAGGACGAGTCGCGTCCTTTTGTTTTCTATGACTTAGGTGAAATTTATCTCGGCAGGGACTGACGATTAGAACGAGCCGATTCAGGAACTGGCTTTGATATTGAGGGGACCACTTTGGGGCCAACAATGCACCCTTCCGGTGCGGGGCGGATTCCTCTCTTCCGCCAAAGCCGCCCCGTCGTATCTTGATCATGACTCCTTCCGTGCACCATCACCGCTGACCAGAATGCATATTCTCCGGCGCGAATGCAAACGGTAGTTATGGCGTAGCGAGGGTTAAGGGCGGACTTTTCCTGGCTGTTATCAGTGCGGAAGATTCCCAAAATGGAGTTGTTGGGTTGATCTAACAAGTTGCTCTAACGATATGATCGGGCAATTGATCAGGCGATTGGTTGGATTATTGGTTAGGCCTGCCGGATTTTGGTGCCGCGGCCTTCCAGGTCGGCGCGAGTACCGCCAGTGGTGAGAGCATCGTCGCCCATCGTTTGCTTCTTCTTGCCGGGGTCGCCGAGGGGAGTCGACGCGGGCAGGTCTTCTTCCCAAAAGACGCCCGGCTGGTCGCCGCCGCGAGGATCGACAGCGCGGTAGGCGCGCAATATTTCAACGGCGCGATTGTCCTCCGGCACGTCCGGCAGGCGCACGATAATCAGCGCGTGTTTGTCGTCGCGAATCCGCGAAGCATAAACTTCCGTGTCGTCCACAACTGGTTCGTTCTCGTGCGATCGAGTGTGAGAATGGAAAAAATTTCGGATTTTTTCGGTGAAGCCTTCCCGTGGAGCCTTTGCGGATGTGTTTTCAAATCCAGTGACCTTATCGTCCGCATCGCTGATGACCTGAACTTCGCTGCCGACAATGCCGGCTTGTTCCAGATCCTCGACGATCCGCTCGGCAGTGCCGTAAGAATCTGCCATGCCGACAATGGTCTTGTGCATAAAGCCTCCTATCACCGAGGATTTAGCGCCTGATTGAAACGCGTAGCCATACGGTGAAGCAGGTATGTGGCGGAATTCAGGTGACGGCGTCTCGCTGCATTCTGCCCATGAATCCCCGCCCCTAGCTTCATGGGACGGCCGGTGTAGAATGCGGCGGGCCAGATGCGTGGAAGAGTGGGGTGGCGACCATGGGGAAACTGAGCATGATTTCCAGGCGAAGTTTTGTCGGATCGCTGGCGGCGATAGGCGCCGGGCAGATTCTGCCCTTGGGGGCGGCACGGCCGCAGATGAGTGCGTCAGCTTCGGATGGCGCCGGGATGAATGGGCGCGTGATTGATGTGCACCACCACTTGATGCCGCCAAAATATCTGGAAGCGGCGCGCGACGCGATCCTGAAAGTCAGCGCGATTCCGCAGGTAGTCGACTGGACGATTGCACGGTCGCTCGAAGACATGGACAAGAACGGTGTGCGCACGTCCATTGTTTCAATCTCGACGCCGGGGATCGTGTTCGGAGGAAAAGAAGAAAGCCGGAGGCTGGCGCGAGAATGCAACGAATACGCGGCGAGGATGGTCAGCGACTATCCAGGGCGATTCGGGTTTTTCGCGGCAGTCCCCTTGCCCGATCAGGATGGAAGTTTGAAAGAGATCGAATATGCGCTGGACACACTCCATGCGGATGGAATCGGATTTCTGAGTAATTACGACGGGAAGTATTTAGGCGATGCGGCATTCACGCCGGTTTTCGATGAGCTGCAACGGCGAAAAGTGGTTGCCTACACGCATCCCACCTTTTTGAGCTGCTGCCTGAACGTGGTCCCGGGCGTGCATGTCTCGACCGAAGAATTTGGATTCGACACCACGCGCGCAATTTCCGGGCTGCTCTACAGCGGGACGTTTTCGCGGTGTCCGGACGTGAAATTTATCTTCTCGCACGGCGGCGGCACACTTCCCTTCCTTGCCGGACGAATTGGCGCGGCTTCGGGCCGGGCCGCATCGCTGATCCCGCATGGAGCCGATTACGAATTCAAGAAACTGCATTTCGATACGGCGAGTGTGACCAACGCGCCGGCGATGAGTGCGGTGCTGAAACTGGTTCCGGCGTCGCAAGTGATGTTCGGAACGGATTATCCGTGGAGGCCGACGGAGCCATCGCTGCGAGAGTTGAGAAATCTGGGGCTGAACGAAGCGGACTTGAAGGCCATTGAGCGCGAAAGCGCCTTAAAGTTATTTCCACGGCTAAGTGTCTAGTTTTGGTTATGGGATTACAGCGGAGGACAGCATGGAGAAGGCAACAAGCATTACGCGCCGGGGATTTTTATCGGGCTCGGGGTTGGCGCTGACCGCGATGTTGGGAGTGAATGAGCCAGCGGCCGGTCAGAACGCGGCCAGCGGTGTCAAGACGGACGCCACCGAGGCAATGGCTAGTCTGATCTGGGACCTCGTGGCAGCAAACCGCATCCTTGCGGATCAGGATGTGCTGGACGGATACGGGCACGTAAGCGTGCGAAGTGAACGAGACGCCATGCGTTATCTGCTGGCGCGGTCAATGGCACCCGAGATCACTAGCGCGGACGACATCATGGAATACGATCTGGACAGCAATCCGATCGATGGCCGCGGACGCGCGATGCATTCGGAAAGATTTATTCACGGCGAAATTTATAAAGTGCGACCGGAGGTTAAGTCGGTGGTGCATTTTCACGCGCCGTCGGTGGTGCTGATGAGCGTGAGTGGCGAGACGCTGCGTCCGATCTACCACATGGCCGGATTCATCGGAGATGGAGCGCCGCTGTTCGATATCCGCAAAGCGTCGGGACAAATGACCAACATGCTGATTTCGGATGGAGCATTGGGACGAGCGCTGGCACAGTCACTGGGAAATAAGCCGATGGCGTTGATGCGCGGCCACGGCGCGGTCGTAGTGGGCGAATCGTTGCAGCAGGCGGTGGGGCGTAGTGTCTATGTGAAGGTGAATGCGGAGATGCAGGTGCAGGCTCTCGGCAAAAGGATAGAATTCCTGGAGCCGGAAGAAGCGCGGCTCGCGGGAATC
Source organism: Candidatus Acidiferrales bacterium (assembly GCA_035551975.1). Taxonomy (GTDB): domain Bacteria; phylum Acidobacteriota; class Terriglobia; order Acidiferrales; family UBA7541; genus Palsa-295. Next base: position 19,562 of record DASZMG010000165.1, read on the forward strand.
ATGAACGATTCCTTCCCGAAGGATTGGGATCTCTGGAAGGAGAAAGCTATGAAACGATAGATTTACTCGTGCCGGAGCTCCGCAGCTTGTCGTTCAGCTTGTCTTCAGCTTTGTTGTTCCGCTTTTCGTTCCGCTTCCGACACCGAGATACTTGTACTGGCCCTTTTTGGTGAGGTCGCGCAGATAATTCACGAGCTCCCAGCGTTGCGTTTCGGACAGGCGATCCTGCCAGGAGGGCATTGGCGCGCGGCCGGTGGTCATCTTCCAATAGAGTTCGCCGTCGGTAGCCTTCTTCATCATTTGTGCGTCAGTGAAGTTAGCGGGCTTTTGCGGCAGTGATCCGGCTGCCGGGCCGTTGCTCGCGCCCGTTTTGCCGTGGCAAATGGCGCAATTTTGCTGGAACAGGTGTTCGGCGTCGGTCATGCCGGCTGTCGAGGGCTTCACCGGGTTTTTCATCTCGGAAGCCGAAGCGGGCGCCACCCAGGGTTGCTTGACCTGCTGAGCGGAAATGCGACCTGAACCCAGCGCCGTCAGCAGGATTCCAATTCCGAGAATCGCAAGGTGACCGTGAAGTTCATTCCACTTCCGAGACTTGTTCAGGATTGCCATGTTTCAACTCCTTTAATCAATGTCGGTTAGCGCTATTGCTTAGAGGCGACGCTATATTACTTCTCGCAGTGACCTTTTCAATCTGCTGGACTAGGTCTGGATTTTCTGTGATCCACGTCACGTTCGGCAGTGAGGATACCGGCACGACCGGACGGGCAATAAACGCAAAATTGGCGAAGCTCCGGTTTTAACGGAACATTCATATTCGAGACTGGTGATTTGAGTACAATCCGGTTCCCATGGCAAGCCAGAACATGCAAATTGTCAGTGCGACTGGCGCACGCGAGGGCCAAAAGGTCCTGCGGCTCAAAGGCCCGCTGAACATCCACACGATTTTCGACTTTCAGACGGCGGTTCGCTCTGAAACATCCCCCATGCTTATCGTGGATTTCAGCGAGGTGCCTTTCATCGACTCGAGCGGGTTGGGCGCTCTTGTCGGCGCGAACGTGGCGATGCAGAAGACGAATCGACAATTGGCACTGGCGGCCATGAACCCACAGGTAAAGGCATTGCTGGATATGACCAACGTAGGCCACTTCTTTAAGGCCTATCCAACACTGGAAGCCGCCGAAGCCGCGTCCGCCTAGAAGCGTTTCCGCTCGAATACTGATCCCTCCCTTTTATTCTGATCGGCAAAATTCTCAACGCAATAATTTAATTCACGCCCGTGAAGCGCGTTTCTCAGCCGAGTGCCTTGTCGTGTACACGCGCTCCTTTCCGGCCGTGCCTACGGCGCTTGGCGAGTCCCGGATGCGCTAGAATGAAGGCTATCCGTAATGGCATCCCATTCCCAAGGAACGGTGAAGATTAGCGGCGGAAAGCTGTTTGGACGGCTGGCGTTTTCCTTCCTGGTAATTTGCGCCATTGCGTTTGGCGCGGCCGTGGGACTGTTGTTTGTCTATACGAGCGATCTTCCGGAAGTGCACGCGCTGGAGGATTATCATCCGGATGTCGTGACCGAGTTGTACGCCGATGACGGACAGCCGATCGGAAACTTCGCCATTCAGCGGCGGATATTGCTTACCTACGAGCAAATTCCCAAAGTTCTCAAAGACGCAATTCTCACCACGGAAGATCAGCACTTCGAAGAGCATTGGGGCGTGGATTTTCCCCGCGTGCTGGAAGCCGCATGGCACGACATGGCTCATCATCGCATCGCGGAAGGCGCCAGCACGTTAACCATGCAGCTAGCGGGCGGCTTGTTCCTGAACCGTTCGGATCGAAGCTTCCACCGCAAAATTGAAGAGACCATGCTGGCGTTGCAGATCGAGCGGCATTACACGAAGGAACAGATTTTTACGATGTACTGCAACCAGATTTATCTGGGCTCCGGAACTTATGGGTTCGAGGCCGCGTCGGAATTTTATTTTGGGGTGCCTGTCGCAAAAGTGAGCTTGTCGCAAGCCGCGACTCTGGCCGCAATCATCCGGGGGCCGATCTATTCGCCGACGGCACATCCGGAGCGGGCCCTGGCGCGAAGAAACCTGGTGCTCGATTTGATGTTGCGGGACGGAAAGATCAGCAAAGAGCAATTTGCGAGCGCGAGTAAGCAGGGCCTGGGACTGCACCTTTCCGGATCGCGGAACGATCTCGCGCCCTATTTTGTCGAGGATATCCGGCAGTATCTTGAGCACACCTACGGAACGGCGGCTGTTCATGAGCAGGGGCTGCGTGTGTACACCACGCTGAATGTGCAGGCGCAGAAGGCGGCGGATAAGGCGCTGCGCGACGGTCTGCATTCCTACGACCGCAGGCATGGCTGGCGAGGAAAGCTGCCCAACATTCTGCTCGACCACCTCGGCGCGATAGGTAGCTACCAAAATGAGGATTGGCGCGGAGCCATTGAAAAAGGCGACTACGTCACCGGGCTAGTTACGTCGGTGGCTCCCACGTACGCAATGGTGAAGATCGGCGCACTACAAGCGATGTTGACGCCCGCAGATTTCGCCTGGACCGGCCACAAAGTGCCATCCGATCTGGTCAAGCTTGGCGACCTGGTGCAACTGTCGATCAAAGAGATCAAGGGAACGACGGCCGAAGTGCAATTGGAACAGGAACCCGCAGCTCAGGCGGCGCTGGTGGCCATCGATAACGCGAGCGGCGAAATCAAAGCTATGGTTGGCGGTTACGATTTTGGCGATTCGAAATTCAATCGCGCGACACAAGCCATGCGGCAGACGGGAAGTTCGTTCAAGGTTTACGTATACGCGGAAGCGCTGGAGCAGGGAATGACGCCGTTCGACACGGTGGTGGATGCGCCAGTTTCGTTCCGCAGCGGCGGGCAGATCTATGCACCGCACAACTATGACGAAAAATTTGAGGGCCGCATCACGCTGCGCAGAGCGCTGGCGGACTCACGCAATGTGCCGGCGGTGCGGTTGCTTGACAGAGTGGGCATCGAGCACGTAATCGACCTGGCGCGGAAATTCGGGATCAAGAGCCCACTGCCGCCATACTTGCCGCTTGCTCTGGGCGCGGCAGATTTGACGCTGATGGAGCACACATCGGCATTCACCGTGTTTCCGGACGATGGCATTCACATTGAGCCGCATTACATCCGAAAAGTCACTTCGTACGACGGCTCCGTGCTGGAGGAGCCGCGTCCGGAAGTAACCGACGTGATACCGCCGGATGTAGCGCGAACCATGGTAGCCATGCTCGAGGAAGTTGTGCAGTTTGGGACTGGAGTACGGGCGAAACAGTTGGGACGGCCATCGGGCGGAAAAACCGGCACGACCAACGATTTCACCGACGCGTGGTACATCGGGTTCACCCCGCGACTGACGGCAGGCGTGTGGGTGGGCAACGACGACAAGAGAATTTCGCTCGGGAAAAAAGAGACAGGCGCGCAAGCGGCGCTGCCCATCTGGCTGAAATTTATGCAGGGAGCGACGGCGGGAACGCCCGTGCAGGAGTTTCCGAACGTAGTGCCGCTTGAGCAGATGGCTGGCGGACGCGAACTGCAGGTCGATACACCCGATACCGCGCCGCCGGCAGATGCCGCGGAACAGGGCTTGACCCAGACGAAAACTGGCCAGGAGCCCGGCGCGACCGCGCGTAAACCAGGACAAAAAGGCGGGACGGCGCCTCCCGTAAAGGCTGTCGCGCCCGCGCCGCAAAAGATCTCCGTTCCCGCGCCAGCCACGGACGAGCGACGGAATACGGCACAAGTACACTAGGAATTCAGCGCTTCTGTCGTCGCGATTTTCGGAACGGGTCCCATCCACGTGACGCAAGCGGCTTCGCGCGGCCGGTGCGGTCCACAAGCAAGATTCTCTTTTCCGAAGCGATCTCGCCAATTTCCGCCAAGTCCTTAAAGCCAGGAGCTTTTCTTAGCTGGGCACGTTTGGCTGGCGGAATCGTAAATAGAAGCGCGTAATCGTCGCCGCCGTGCAGCGCCATTTGAAGAGGATTCAATTTCAGGCGCGCCAGTGCTGGAGACTCTGGAATCGGCACGCAGGGGATGCGACCCGCATCGACCCGCGCGCCGACTTGGCTGGCACGGCAAAGGCGGGACAGATCGGTAGAGAGGCCGTCGGAAATATCCATCATCGACGACGCGATGCGATGGCGCGCGAGCCAGGAACCAAGTTCCAGACGAATTTGCGGGTAAAGGTGAGGTTGGAGCAAGGAGCGAAGTCGCGTTGATTTTCCCAATCCGCGCCGCAGGAGTTCGAACCCTAATTGAGCCCCGCCGAGGTTACCGCTGACGTAGATACGGTCACCAGGATGCGCACCCGAGCGAGGGACGGCCAGGTTCCGTTCAATTGCGCCCAGCACGGTAATGCTAACCGAGACGAGCGGAAACTGAGTGGTATCGCCGCCAGCCAGGCGCAGGCCGAGTTCGCGGGCGGCGTGGCCTACGCCTTGAAGAAAGCCATCGAGCCAGCGGCCCGTTCGGCTGGAGGGGAAGGCAAGGGTCATAAAGAAGAAGCGAGGTGAAGCGCCCATGGCTGCGAGATCGCTTGTGGCTCGAGCCAGGGATTTGTAGCCGACCGAATCGGGAGGAGTGGTCTTTGGCAGGAAATGGACTCCTTCCAGAAAGGAGTCGCAGGTATAGACCCAGTCCATGTTGCCGACGGCGTGAAAAATAGCAGCATCGTCGCCGATGCCTCGCCGCAAGCCATGCTTGCGTGCCTCCAGATGCGGGAGGCGCCCCTCGGAGGGAACGGCAGCAACGATTTTTTCGATCAGTTTGTCTTCGCTGTCCAAGTTCTGTCCATTCGTTCAGTTGCCGCCGAAGCTCGATTTCGGGTAAGCTTTTAGAAGGCGGTGACCCAGGCTCCGAGCATGGATCGGATTATAGAGGGACTGGAAAGAGGAACGCGAGACTTGGGCGCCTACGGAAATTGGTAGAAAGCATTGACGAACGGTTTGGCGGTGGATAGAATCTCGGCGTTTCGAACCAAGGCTCCCGGTTCAAACTGAAGTACGCGCAGTTCATAAAAGTCGGCTAGCTGCGAAGTGGGTTCCCGCAGAGACCACCGGCCGAAACGTTTCAAACGGAATAAGACGCGATGAAGGGAAAATCATATACCTTTTTCATTGCCTCAAGCGCCTCCGGCGGCATGCGTCGGGTGCGGGTGCCGTTCTACGTGGTGCATCTGCTGACTGCACTCGTAGTGGTCGGCGGCATAACTGTGGTCGCGGCCATGAGTTCTTATTCGCGGATGCTATGGAAGGCAGCGAACTATAATTCACTGCGGCGAGATCAGGACCACCTCAAGCAGCAATACGTACGGCTTCAGACCCAGGTGAAGGATACAAATCAGCGATTATCCTCGCTGCAGTCGCTGGCTGGCGAGGTTGCGGCAGCTTATGGGTTCACGCGGCTCCGGGAGAACCCGTTCGGCATGAGCGATGCTGGTACCGAACCAGAAGAGCAGTTCCAGGAATCGCTGGATCAATACAGTTATTTGGAGCAGAACGTGGCCATGGTTGGTATGCCCGCTAGTGGTTTGCGGCTTCTGCCCGCGGCACAATTTACCAGCTTGGGAATTGCTCCGACACTATGGCCGGTGGTGGGCGAAATTACCGGGCACTTTGGCGAGCGGCTCGACCCGTTCAGCGGTGAGGGCGCCTTTCATGCCGGAATGGATATTGCATCCCACTTCGGAGACATCGTGCGCGCGACGGCGGATGGTGTAGTGACCGTGGCGGATACTGGCCGCAGCGGGTACGGACGGCTGGTAGTGATCGATCACGGGTTCGGCGTCAGCACCTGGTACGGACATCTCTCCGCTTTCAAGACGCAGGTCGGAGCGCACGTCAAGGCTGGCGACATCATCGGTCTCGAAGGTCAGAGCGGGCGGTCAACCGGCCCTCACCTTCACTACGAAGTGCGCATCTACAACACGCCGGTAAATCCCTGGCGTTACCTCAAGAATATCGATCCGGCAGCCGCATCCCGCGTGGCAAGCAACAATACCTCTCACGCGGCCGCAGATTAAGTTCCCATCCTGATCCGAATTTTCCGAAATGCTACGTGGGCGAAGGACAAGTGTTTCTACTTCGTAGTCGAAAAGTCGCTAACAATCGTATAGAGAAACTCGATGCCCTTGCGGAACGAATCCACCGGAATGCGCTCATCATCGGAGTGCATGCGGCCGCGATCTTCCTCGGTAATGGGAAAAGGCAACATGCCGTAAGCTTGCACGCTGCGCAGTCGCAGCGGAATTGAGTCCGTGGCGCTGGTGGACATATCGGGCACCACCACCGCTCCAGGAAACTGTTGCTTCGCAACCTGCGAGATGGTGTTGTAAAGCTCCGAAGTCGTCGAGGATGACGGTGCGGCTTCGCCCGCATTTGGTTCAATTTCCAGGCGAACTTCGGGATCATTGATCAGGTTCTGCAGCTTGGCTACCAGCGGACTCGCCATATTTCCCGGCAACAAGCGGATATTGAGCACGCCGTGGGCTTCGGGCGGAATCACATTCTGGCGAATGCCGGCCTGCAGCATGGTGGGCACAATGGTGTCGCGCAGCATGGCATTCCAGACCGGGTTCGCATCCGAAATGTAGCGTGCCGCATGATCGCCGCGATCGGATGTATCGAGCGCGCGCATCCATTTGCTCGTGTCCTCATCTTCGATGGGCGCGAGTCCCGAAAAATAGGCGCGCGTGACGGAATTAAATTGCACCGGCGTTTCGTAGGCGGCGATCTTAGCCATAGCCGTGACCAGGTGCGCCACGGGATTGTCCTTGCGCGGAACAGAAGCATGGCCGGAAGTGCCCTTGGCGAGCACATCCACACTCAGGGCGGTTTTCTCACTGGTCTGGATGCCCACAAACTGGACTTTGCCATCTTTCACGCTGACTTCGCCATCCTCGTTGAGTGCGAAGCCGCAGGCAATCTTGTCCCAGTGTTTTTCGACGGCGAATTTCATTCCGGTTTCACCGCCGTTTTCTTCATCACCTTCGGCCAGAAAAATCACGTCGCGATTCAAGCGCACGCCGGAACGCTTCAGCGCGATCATCACCGCAAGATCGGCAATGGTCATGGACTTGTCATCAATCGCGCCGCGTCCATAAATATAGTTATCTTTCGCAACGCCACCGAACGGGTCGACCGTCCATTTACTCTTATCGACGCCCACAACGTCGAGGTGGCCCATGAGCAAAAGCGCTTTCGATGGATCGGGAGTGGCGCTGGAGGAAAGGCGCGCGACCAGGAATCCGCGACCAGGAGTGCTCTCAAAAATCTCCGAGTGAATTCCTTCCTCATCGAGAATCCCGGCCAGGTATTTGGCCGCCACGAGTTCATTTCCAGGTGGGTTTGTGGTGTTGATCCGGATCAATTGCTGCAACCAGTTGATCGAATCACTCTCAAGTTGGGATAAATCCTGAGAACCGCCAGGAGCGGAACCGGAAGGCATGGCTTGTGGCGGCACGGTTTGCGCCTG
>DASZMG010000166.1:0-41791 GCA_035551975.1 Candidatus Acidiferrales bacterium
AAAGCGTTGTACTTGGAAAACCCAAACCATCTAACTGACTGAATGCGGGACCAGTTGTTATTGATCCTGGCGGCGCCTTTGCCGGTAACAGGGTTGTATGGAAAATAGTAATTCCCATTCGAAAAAGTGACCTGAGAAGGAGGTACCGCGTCGATGTCGTTCTCGTTAACCGGAAGGTGCTCACCCCTGGAACCGAGATATCCGACGGTAAGAGTCAATGTGGGAGCAATCTGGCGTTGTATGTTTAAGTTATATTGCATCTTGTAAATCGTGGGGGGATTCTGCTGGATATATATGGTGAACAAACTGGTGGGGCTGAGCAGCCCCAAGCCGCCTTTCGGGAAGCAAGAACCATTTGCGCAGGGGTTAGGGCTCAGCGCGTCCAGGTTCACGGCTCCCTGATTGTAGAACGGGTAAGATCGGTCGAGCCGCAGCAGATACAGCGCGGGCGTCAACTGCACATCATAGATGCCGAAACCGGCGCGAACCGAAGTTTTTCCATCCTTAAACGGATCCCAGGCAAGTCCGATGCGCGGGGCAACGTTCTTATAGGTATTGTTGCTATAGATCGGATTGCCGATTTTCGTCTGCGCAGGTCCGTCGGTAAGGTTCGTGATAAAGGAAGCTTTGCCGTCAGTTACCTTGACCACGGTTGCAGGCTCGTAGCGGATGCCTAGATTGAGCGTCAGATTTGGCTTGAGGCGGAAGTCATCGACAAAATACGCTCCGAATACCTTCTGGCGCAGTCCTCGCAACGAGTCGGTGCCTGGGAAATCGGAATTGTACTGGTCCGGCAGGCCCTGAATGAATCCGGACATGGAATTGAAAATCCACTCCCCGGCGGGAAACGAGTCAGAAAGGATGTTAGTAAGTATGCCTTCAAAACTAAATCCCATGCGGAAGTTGTTCCGGCCCTTTACCCAGGAAACGTCGTCGATCAGCTGAGGATCGGTGAAATCGAATTCACGCGTATGCACGTCCTGGCCGCTAGGGGTGTAGCTGGTACTCAGGAACGGTAGTGAGAACACGCCCATGGTGGTGCGGCCGGGATTGAATGCCAAAGACGGATCGGTGGCCACGGCGTCGCCGTCGTGATCAAAGATTTGGGGCTGGTGAATACGATTCACCCCGGCGCGGAAGGTATTCAACACGCTGGCGTTAAACACGTGCTGCCAGGTGAAAATTACGCGCTGAATGCGAGTCTTGTTGAGCACTTTGAAGTTGTTGTAGTTGTCAGGAGCATCGATGCTGGCCTGGTCGAAGTTATAGCTGATGGACAAGGAATTGGTGGCGTTGAGCTGGTAATCAACTTTTCCGATGACATAATTATCTGTTCCCGGAGCACTACCGGCGAAGTTGAACACTCCCGTGTCGCCAGGCCCGGGTTGTGTGGGGTGGGGAAACAGCGCTAGATAGGGCTTAATCGAAGCAGCCACAGTGACCTGATGCTTTGCGGTGCAGGCGGTGTTATTGCAGATCAGCCCATTGCGCGCATCGTCGGAAAGCGTGTTGGTGGCAAAGCTGGCCGGCTGAAATTCTCGGATGCCTTCGTAATCGGCGAAGTAGAACAGCTTGTCTTTTTTTATCGGACCACCGACCGACGCTCCAAACTGGTTGCGGCGGAACGCAGGAATCTGGGCCGGATCGAAGTAGTTGCGGGCATCCAGCGCGCTGTTGCGAAGGAAATAAAATCCGCCGCCGTGGATCTGGTTCGTTCCGGATTTGAGAACCGAGTTGACCACGCCGCCCGCGCTTCGTCCATATTCGGCCGAGAACGAGTTCGTTAGGACGGTGAACTCGCGAATGGCGTCCACACCCATGTTGATGCCCAGTGCGTTGCCGGGACTGTTGTTCGAATAATCGTTCACTACGAGGCCATCCACGCGGAAAGCGTTCTGAGTCGAACGGGCGCCAGCGACGAACATTCTCAGTCCGGCGCCAGAGTAGCCTCCACCCGAGGCTGTATCCAGGGTGGTGACGCCGGGTTGAATCGTGGCCAACTGGATCCAGTCGCGGCCATTGAGCGGAAGCTCGCGGATGCTGACATCATCGACGAGACCCGAAATGGTGGCGTTCGACGTGTTGACCTGGGGCGCCTCACCGGTTACCACCACCTGCTGCTCCACGGTTCCGATTTGGAGAGTCATATCGGCGCGCAATACGGCACCGACAGTCAGCGTCTGGTTTTCGCGCACTTCCGCCTTAAATCCCTGCGCAGTGGCGGTGACGTTGTAAACTCCGGCCGGAACGCTGACGATGTCGAAGCCGCCGGAATTGTCGGTGGTAGCACTGCGGCTGATGCCAGTTTCCAGGTTCTTCACGGTAACAGTGGCACTGGGAACTGCGCCGCCACCGGAATCCTTCACCGTTCCCAGAATCGTACCGGTGACGGTCTGCGCCATAGATGGAGGAACCGTAAAGACGAGCGCTAAAACCAATAAAAAGAGTAAGTTTACCAACCCAGTGATCCCACTCGTCCAGCGCGACGCACGAATATGCATCCCACTCCTCCCCATATTTTTGGAATTCCCTAATCCCCACTCACCCATGACCGGTTGGCCGAGCAGACGAACCCTTGCCTCGAGCACTGCTTTCTTGGGCAAAGGATTTATCACTACGGGCGGATGAACACAAGACAAATATTCACTGTGACGTCGCTTTCGGCGGATCGAGCGGAGCGGCCGCGTTCGGGTTCCTCATGCAGTTTTTATCCGCCAATAACAATTCAAGAGGACGATGGCGGGTTCGCTTCGGCATTTTGGCGGGGAAGGTAAAGCCCCAGACGAAGCTTCAGAATCCTCGCAATGGACAGAAGGAAGGGCAGATGCGGATGAATCGACTCGCGCTGGGGCTGGGTGTCGCCGGATTATTGTCCTGTGGAGCGGTGGGGTTAGGCGGTTCCACGGCGGCGGGAAATTTGCATCGCGCTTGTGTGCGGCCAGCGGCGGGCAGCACGGTTGCCGAACCGGAAGAGTTGCGAAGCACGAACGGAGTGCTGCGCGCCGAATTGCGCTATCGGAAGATCGTCGATGAAAACGGCCGGGCGCGCTACTGCTACCTTTCGGCGGACGGAAGCGAGGCCCCTAATTTGCGCGTGAAGCCAGGCGACACGGTGATTCTGTCGCTGAAAAACGAAATGGTCGACGCGCCGGAACAAGCGTCATCGATGTCAATGAAATCGATGGCCATGAACATGTCGTCTGGAATGGGAATGGCGAACTCCGGGATGCCGGTATCGAACGCTTGCGCCAGCCCGGTAATGACACCGCTCTCGACCAACCTCCACTTCCATGGTTTTTCGATCCCGCCTACCTGCCACCAGGACGATGTGCTTAAAACGATGATCCAGCCGGGCGACCCGCCGTTCGAATATCACTTTCAGGTGCCAGTGGATCAGCCGGCAGGCCTGTACTGGTATCACCCGCACATTCATGGATTCACCAGCCCGCAGGTGCTGGGCGGAGCTTCCGGTGCGCTGATCGTGGAGGGAATCGAGCGAAGCGCGCCCGAACTGGCTGGATTGCCCGAGCGAGTCTTCGTCATTCGCGATCAGGACCTGGTGAATCCGAATGCCGAGCCGGTGAAGACTGACTCGATGCCGCCGCCGATCGCGCTGCGCGACGCCGAGGGAGACATTCTGAACAGCGGAACCGGTACGGGAAAGCCGGCGAAGGACCTTTCCATTAATTTCGTGCCGGTGGCGTATCCCGAGTACAGACCAGCCGTGATTGCAACAAAACCTTCGCAACGGCAGCTCTGGCGTGTGCTGAATGCGTCGGCAATCACCTATCTCGATTTGCAGGTTCTGGTGAATGGCAAAGCGGAACTTGTAGGAGTGGTGTCGCTGGACGGAGTGCCGATCAATTACAACGGGCAAAATGGGCAAAGCGGAGGCGACACCAATCGCGTCCTGTGGCAGAGCCATGTGCTGATGCCGCCGGCTGGCCGCGTGGAGTTCATCTTCAAAGGCGTGCTGGAAAATGCGCGGGCGAGCCTGGTGACGCGAAGCGTGGATACCGGGCCCGCGGGGGAAAACGATCCCACGCGTCCGCTAGCGACGATCGTGGCCGCGACGGATGCGCCTGAGCCGAGGTTGCATTTGGCGGCATCACCAGTACCGCAGCCGGCGCCAACAAGCACATGGATCGGAAACGCAATGCCGGTGCGGGTGAGGAAACTTTATTTTTCAGAGCGGCCACAGGATCCGTCGAATCCGAACGGGCCAACTTCATTCTTCATTACGGTGGACGGGCAAACGCCTGCGGTTTTCGATCCGTCTTCCGGCATGCCGAACATCATTGCGCATCAAGGGGACGTGGAAGACTGGATCATCGAGAACAGATCGCAGGAATTGCATGCATTTCACATCCATCCGATCCATTTCATGCTGGTGGATTGGAACGGCGTGCCGGTAGATGAACCATTTCTGCGCGACACAATCAACGTTCCCTACTGGGACGGAAAAAGCCCGCAGTTTCCTTCCGTAAAGCTGCGCATGGATTTTCGCGATCCGAACACGGTGGGGACATTTCCGTATCATTGCCATCTGCTGGAACACGAGGACGGGGGCATGATGGGATTGATCCGTGTAGAACCCGCCGCGGCGGAACATTAAAATTCCGAGAAAAAATTGTTTCAGTTCCGCGGCTGCTGCGTGAATCAGATTTCACGCGGATGTCATCGCCGAATAACAACGCTCGCGTATCCACTACGTGCACGCGTTTGATTCCGCGCTTCCCGGCCGGCTGCGAGGCATCGCGAGGGGATCCCTGCCCGGGCGAGCGGTTCAGACTCAAGAGCTCAAACCCTAAGGAGAATTCATGATCGAGCGACTTCGGCGCGCAGCGAGTCTTGTGACCGCGGCAGCCTTGCTGTTGGGAGGACCGGGAAGTGCCTGGGCAGGCGGAGGTCGAGGGGCGAGTGACGAAGCCGAGTCATTTGCAACCACGACTCCCATCAAGCACGTGGTTGTCATTTTCCAGGAAAACATCTCTTTCGATCACTACTTCGGGACCTATCCATACGCGACCAATCCGATAGCGGAAACACCTTTCCATGCGAAAGACGATACGCCGCGCGCCAGCAATCTGCTTGCGGGAGGATTGCTGACCTCGAATCCGAACAGCACGCAGCCTTTTCGCATGGACCCGACTATGTCGGTCACCTGCGATCAGAATCACAACTACGGAGCGGAACAGAGCGCCTCGGACCACGGGCTGATGGACAAGTTTCCGGAAAACGTGGGGAGCGGCGCTTCGACCTCGTCTCCATGCAACGATTACGGCAAGGGCACGGGCGTGGTGATGGGTTATTTCGACGGTAACACGGTTACCGCACTGTGGAACTACGCGCAGCACTATGCCATGAGCGACAACTCCTACAGCACCATGTTCGGCCCCTCGACAGTGGGAGCACTCAATTTGATTGCCGGGACCACTTCGACTGCCACGCTGCAGCCTTCGGCGGACGGCTCGGCACAGCCAAGCGCAACCACGGCGAGCGGAAACATCGCGGGGAAGCAATTGACTGGGCCCGCCATCGGCGACCCGCGGCCCTTTTATGACGATTGCGTGGAAACGGACCCCACCACTAGCAAGCTCTTCACCAAAATTCGGATTTCGGTGGTGGGCATGAACGTGGCCGATCTGCTGAACGCGAAGAACATTACCTGGGGTTGGTTCCAGGGCGGGTTCGCTCCCACCGGCACCGACTCGAAGGGCCGCGCGATTTGCGGCGCACATCAAGTTGGGCTGGCAGGCGATGACGCAATGACCACCAGCGGCGACTACATTCCGCACCATGAGCCGTTCGAATATTTCACACAGTCCACCAACCAGCACCATACGCGTCCCAGCAAGTCCAGCCTGATCGGAACGAGCACCGATGGAGCGAACCATCAATACGATCTGTCCGATTTCTGGACCGTCCTGGATGAAGACAAGCTGCCGGCAGTGACCTACCTGAAGGCCGCCGCCTATCAGGATGGGCATCCTGGATATTCCGATCCGATCGACGAGCAGTTTTTTCTGGTAAACGTGATCAATGCGCTGCAGAACAGCCGCTACTGGAAGGACACCGCTGTATTCGTCGCCTATGACGATTCCGACGGCTGGTACGACCATGCGCTGGGCCCGATCGTGAACCAATCGGCTGTGTCGGACGACAGCATTGGCACCGCCGGTAACTGTGGCTCGGCCGCCACCACAACCCAGGGACAGTGCGGATACGGACCGCGTCAGCCGCTGCTGGTGATCTCGCCATACGCCAGGCAGAACTACGTGGATCACCGGGTGACGGACCAGTCTTCGATTCTGCGATTCATCGAGGACAACTGGAACGTCGGCCGCATCGGCGGAAATTCGTCGGACGCGAAGGCCGGGACGCTGAACGGTCTGTTCGATTTCGACGACAAAGGCAACGCGCCGCGGCTCATCCTGGATCCGTCCACAGGAGTGGTGCTGCACTAAGTTCATCGACAACTCACAATCTCCGTAGAACCCCACCCCACACAACGCCCCCTGGCTCGTCCCGAAACTACCCCCGGGACGAGCCAGTTCGTTTTGAGCAGCACTTTCCTGGATTGCGAGCGCATGCGCTATGCTGATGTCGGGAGCGGCGCATCGTGGCGCAAAAACCTCGCAGTCTGGATCTGACGCAGGTTTCTGAATGGAATGACGGGCAGGTTGCCCGCAAGCCGGACTATCTGGCGGCGGAAGAACCGCTTGAGATTCGCATCGGGGACGAACCGATCAGCGTGACCATGCGCACCCCCGGAGACGACCTGGAGCTAGCTGCGGGATTTCTTTTCACGGAAGGGCTGGTGCAAAAGCGCGAGCAAATTATTTCGCTGGAAATGGCTCGGGACGACGGCACGGCAAGCGCGGGCAATGTGGTGGTGGCGCGGCTTGCACCGGATGCCGCGGTTGACACGGAGAAGATGCGGCGAAATTTTTTTGCGGCATCGAGCTGCGGAATCTGCGGGAAGGCGTCGATCGATTCGGTGCGCTCGCGAACGCTGCAACCGCCCAATCCTGATTTTCGCTGCGATCCGGAACTGTTGCTGGCGTTACCCGACGTGCTGCGCGCTTCGCAAGCTGTGTTCGGACGCACAGGCGGACTGCACGCCGCAGCGCTTTTCAGCGGGTCCGGTGAATTGCACGTGCTGCGGGAAGATATTGGCCGCCACAATGCAGTCGACAAAGTGATCGGCTGGGCGCTGCGCGAAAATCGGGTTCCGTTGTCGAACGAAATCCTGCTCGTAAGCGGGCGCGGCGGATTCGAGATCATCCAAAAAGCGATTGTGGCGGGGATGCCAGTGGTGGCTTCGGTGTCAGCGCCATCGAGCCTGGCGGTAAAGCTGGCGCGCGAGATGGGGCTGACGCTAGTCGGATTCCTGCGCGACCGACGCTTCGTGATCTACGCCGGTGAAGAACGAATCAGCGGCAATTCGCACGGTTAGCACCGTATCTTTACGCGAGTGCCGATGGTTCTTGCTTTGGCCGCACTTTCACTCCGGACGCCAACACATGTATTCTGTCCCGTCTTTTAGCGAGGAATCGGATGAATAGAACTCTGCCTGAGGAAATGCTGCAGCAGGTCAGCGCCAAGCTCGAGCAAGCGCACAAAGCTTTCGATCGGCGGTATCCGGGCGACAGCGGGCAGCGCCAACCCGTGCACGTGGTGTATGGCGGAGCGCACCTGTTTCGCGCCGGAACCACGAAAAAGCTGGGCGAACTGGCGCTGCGCTCCATGGACGATTTCGCTCCGGATTTTTCGGCGTTCGCTAAAGCGCTGGGGCTGTCCGGCGCCGATCGTTTGCCTCAGGACGCCGAGCAGATTTCCGCGATTGCCAAATCGATCGAAGCCGATGAAGACGTGGTGCGCCGCGGAAACCGTCCAGCCTGGTTCGCGTATACCGTCTACCGTCGGGTGCGCGAAAAACTGCAGCACGAGCCCATTGAGGATTTTCGCATCGACTTCGAAGACGGGTATGGCAACCGTCCCGACGAAGAGGAAGACAGGCACGCCGTGGCGGCCGCGGCGGAGCTGGCCCAGGCCATGAATACGGGTGAGCTTCCGCCATTCATCGGCATCCGGCTGAAACCGCTTACCGAAGAATTGCGGAACCGGAGCATCCGCACGCTGGATATTTTTCTCACGGAATTAGCCGGAAAGACGCGCGGCGAGATTCCGAAAGCGTTCCGCGTGACGCTGCCGAAGGTTACGCTTCCGGACGAAGTGGCCGCGCTGGCCGACCTGTGTTCGCGGCTGGAACCGGCTCTCGATCTGGAGCCTGGAGCGCTGCGGCTGGAGCTGATGATCGAGACTCCGCAGGCGCTGCTCAATGAGCGCGGCGAAGTAAATTTGCTCAACTTGGTGAGCGCCGCGCGCGGGCGCTGCCTGAGCGTGCATTTCGGTCCGTATGACTACACCGCGTCACGCAGCATTCCAGCTTCGCCGCATCTGCTTTCGCACTTTGCTTCGGATTTCGCGCGCGAGCTGATGCAGGTTTCGCTGGCGCGCACCGGTATAGGACTCGCCGATGGTCCGACCAACATCATGCCCATCGCGCCGCATCGCGGTGGGAAAGATGGCGCGCCGATCAGCCTCAAGCAGATCGAGGAAAACAAGGCCGTGGTTCACCACGCCTGGAAATTGCACTATGAAAATGCCCGGCGCGGGCTAGCAAACGGGTTCTATCAGGGATGGGATCTGCATCCGGCACAGCTTCCCTCGCGCTATGCCGCGGTGTTTTCGTTCTTTCTGGAAAATATCGATACCGCGGCCGAGCGCATGCGGAACTTCATCGAAAAAGCGGCGCAGGCGACACGCGTGGGACAAGTGTTCGACGATGCGGCCATGGCGCAGGGCTTGCTCACCTATCTGCTGAGAGCCATTAACTCCGGAGCAGTTACCGCCGAGGAAGTGCAGTCGCTCACGACGCTGAGCGTGGGGGAGTTGCGCAGCGGATCGTTCTTCAAAATTCTGGAAGGGCGCAAAAAGTAAAAGATGCGTTAGACGGTTGGAGTGCGGGTCAGCACGTCGCGAACCTTGGCAGCGAGATCGTCGGGGCCGAACGGCTTTTCGATAAACTCCGTGCCGGGATTGAGCACGCCAATGTTGATCGCGGCGTCTTCGGTATAGGCGGACATGTAAAGCACCTTCAGGTCCGGGCGCATGGTCATCAGGCGGCCGATTAATTCGCGGCCTTTCATGCCGGGCATCAGCACGTCAGTGAGCACCATATCGATTGCATCGCCCTGTGCTTCCATGATCTGGATGGCGATGGCGGCGCTGCGCGCTTCAATCACAGTGTAGCCGTGAATCTTGAGGAATTCGCGGGTCATGCGGCGCACCGCGTCATCGTCCTCCACCACCAGAATCGTTTCCGCGCCTTTCGCGGGTTGCGGCTCCGCGGCCTTCGGTTCCGTGACTTCCACGGGATCTTCCACGCGCGGCAGATAGATTTGAAATGTGGTGCCTTCGCCCAATCTGCTGGCGACCGTGATGCAACCGCCGCTTTGCCGCACGGTTCCATACACGGTGGCTAGGCCAAGGCCGGTGCCCTTGGTTCGGTCCTTGGTGGTAAAAAACGGCTCGAAGATGTGCGATAGCACATCCTCGTTCATGCCGCGGCCGGTATCGTGGACGGCGAGCATGACGTGCTGCCCCGGTTGCGCGCCGGCATGGCGCTGCGCAAAGGCCTCGTCGAGTTCGGCGTTCGCGGTCTGGATCATGAGCTCACCGCCTTCGGGCATGGCGTCGCGCGCGTTGAACACCAGATTCATGATCACCTGTTCCATCTGCGCATAATCCGCCTTGACGCGGCCGAGTTCCGGATCAAGATCCATGACCAGGCGGATGTCTTCGCCGATTACAGGGGGCAACAAATCCTTCACCTGGCCCACCAGCGTATTCAGATCGAGCACGCGAAGCTGCAGCACCTGTTTGCGGCTGAAGGCAAGCAGGCGGCGAGTCAAAGAGGCGGCGCGGTCGGTCACCTTCAAAATTTCGTTGAGCTCGCGGCGGAGTGAGCCGTCCGAGCCCACGCGATTGAGAGAAAGCGCGGCGTGGCCGCGAATGACCATGAGCAGATTGTTGAAATCGTGCGCGATACCGCCGGCCAGGCGGCCCACCGCTTCCATTTTTTGCGCTTCGCGCAAAGCTTGCTCGGCCTGCTCGCGGACGGTGATCTCTTTCTTCAGCTCCTTGTTGCTGGCGGCGACTTCTTTGGCATTCAAGCGCGCGGTCTCAGCCAAATAAACGGTGAAGGCCATCAGGCCGGCCATGAGAATTCCGCCGATGAAAGCGAAGCGAGGGAGAAGGGATAGCGTGTAGGAGCGGGTCTCCGGCTTCGGCCATACCTGCGCGCGCCAGTTCAACTGCTGAAATTGGATCTCCGTGGTTTGGGCCCATTCAGCATCGCGCGGCGCGAGTGCCGGGCCAGGGCGGTAAATTTCCTCGTTCCCGTCGTAAACCGCAACCCAATAGCCTGGGGCCACGTTCTGGAGAATGGCAGGAATCAGATCGTTGAACCGGAATACGCCGACCAAAAACCCAGACAACTGGTTGTCAGATTTCACCGGCACGCAAACCAGAACGCCGCGGCCACCTTGTCGCAGCGCCACGGAGTGCGTGACGACCGCGTCACCGGTTTGCGCTGCCTGGCGAAGGGCCGACAGTTCCAGGTCGTTCGAACCGAGGTCTGCGCCGAGCTCGCTTTGATTCTGCGTTGAGGGCGTGACCCAACGCACGTGATAGCTGGGGTCAACCCACTCGACGGCTTGATAAGCCGGATAGGCGCTCATCACCAACTTCGCGTCGAATTCAATGTCGGAGGGACTCTGGCCGGAATGCGCTGGACCGGCACCGGCGAGCCGCTCGAGTGGCACGATGCGGGCCTGCAGCTCCGATTCCATTTTGGTCTTGACGAATCGAGCCTGCTCGCTGGTGACGCCCTGGATTTCAGCGCGGCGGTGGCCAATTAGGAGTTGCCACAAGGTGAGCGCCACCACGAATGCGATAAGGAAAAACGCAGCGGGCAACAGCAGCCGATCGATGATCTTCCAGGGCATACCTATTCAAGGTACTCTCTACTTATCAGGCTATTTTAGTCAAGATGAAATGCCCCTGCACGCCCCCGGGCGATTGGGAGGATCGCACTGGGGGGGGTTTATAAAAAGGGTGGCTCAATTGCTAGTTCGATGGCCAAGCGTGATAGTGATGGCTGGCGCACCGCCCGCTGGATTATCGGCGTTTGTTCCGTTGATGATTGTGGGCCCGTTGCTGGTGATTCCCGTCGCGAGGATTTTGCGCCGCAGCGGACATAGTCGCTGGTGGTGCTTGCTAGCTCTTATACCCTTCGCGAACTTGATCGCACTGTGGTTTTTTGCGTACGTTCGCTGGCCCGCCTCTGATCGGGAATGATCAGACTCTCGATAGAAGTCGCGGTTAACAATGTTTATACGAACGGAGTTTATACGAACGGACAAAACCAGAGACAAAGCCGTGCGACTGCTAGACAGCGCTTGCTTACTATTGTAAGCTACGCCTTCCCGCCCCCATCCCAACTGGTTTTATTTTCAGGATCCCGAGATATGCCGAGTCAACGAAGCAAGGACGAACTAACCGAAAAAGCTCTTCTGGCACTGATTTTTGTTCTGATTCTTTTGGCTATTGCCCTCCATTTAAAGATCTAGCTCGCGAGATTCGATCCGAATTTCGTTGCGCTGCGCTCATTCCCGCGGGTTGGTTTACCTTCAACGGAGACAATGGCCGTAGAATACGTAGAATATAGGAGAGTTTTGCTGTAGTCTTTTGCACGCCCGAAGGGAGCATCGCCGGTTATCATTTGGGCAATTCAGTTTTCGGAATTAGCGGGTCCCCGAGCCCGGGTCGACTACCATCGTTGCGATTTTTGCGCTCCTCAAAGGACGATGAATGTTGCACGAACGTCGCCAATACCAGCGCCTGACGCCCAGCACGCCACAGCTCGTGCTGCTGGATGAGTCGAAATACAGCCTGCTGTTCGATGTGGGCGAAGGTGGGTTGGCCATCGAAGGGTTTGCCGCACAAAAGCCTCGCGACGAGTTCTCCATTGAATTCGACCTGCCGGAAGGAAACGGGTGCATTCAGGCCAAGGCACAGGTGGTGTGGACCAGCGACTCCGGCTACCGCACCGGGTTCCGTTTTCTTGATTTGGGTGATGCACACCGACAGCAACTGCGTGCCTGGATCACCGATGCACAGGCCACGCGGATGTCCATTGTGGAAGGGCGACTGGACCAGCCGACGTTCGGAGTGAGCGGCGGGATCGCGGATCTGTCGGCAACCGAGGCCGGCGAATCACGCAGGATCGAAGTAGGGACGGGCCTGTTTACCGTCCCCCAACAACCCGCAAGAGCAGTGGATGAGGACGAGCACGAATCGCGCGCCGGACTTTATCGCGCCGGACTGGTGCTGGCGGTGGTGATGTGCTCGCTTGCGTTCTTTATCGGATATTACTGGCACGCCGCGCATTCACGTACGCGTGCTTTGCCGCGGGCAGCGTCACTTCCGGCGCGGGCAGCGGCGAATGCGGCGCCGTCCGCGCCACCAACTCCCATTCCCCAGCCGCCGCCTCCGCTGGCGGGACCCGGTGTCAGCGAGCCGGGATTCGTGCTGCAGGTCGCAGCCATGGCCAGTGAATCGAATGCCGACGCGTTGGCGGCGGATCTGCACAAAAAGAATTTCCCAGCTTTTGTGTTCAAGCGCGATCCGACCCGCCTGTATCGCGTGGTTGTAGGCCCGTTCCCCACGCGAGACGCGGCTGCGAAAAGCGAGGGCGAACTCAAGGCCGAGAATTTCAAACCGCTGCTCAAACCCTGGTCACCGGAATAATTTCGTCTCCGCGAAATGTCAGCCGTAAAATCGGACCGCGAACGGTGCTTACATCCTCGAATTTTCCACCGTGATTCCCTCGCTTGAAACTCGACGATTGCTTCTGCGCCCCCTGGAGTTGCGCGACTCGGCGCAGGCGCAAGCAATATTCCCGCACTGGGAAATCGTGCGCTTCCTGAACAATCGCGTCCCCTGGCCTTATCCGCCGGATGGTGTACAAAGCTACTATCGCGACGTCGCGCTGCTGGCGATGGAGCGTGGCGAGGAGTGGCACTGGAGCCTGCGGCTCAAATCAGAACCCGATCAGATAATTGGGTGCATCACTCTGATGAACCGGGAAGAAAACAACCGCGGTTTCTGGCTCGGTTCACGCTGGCAGCGACAAGGCTTGGCCACTGAAGCCTGCGAAGTCGTCACCGATTACTGGTTCAACGAGCTGAAGTTTCCTCTTCTGCGAGTTCCGAAGGCCATCGCCAATACCGCTTCGCGGCGGATTTCCGAGAAAACCGGGATGCGCGTGATAAAAGTCACCGCGCGCGACTATGTCTCCGGCCGCCTGCCTACAGAGGTTTGGGAAATTACCGCCGCCGAATGGCAGGCGAGAAAGAACGCGGCCCGCGATCGACGTCTAGCCGAAACAGGATAAGGCTCGGCCCAGCTCTGTTAGCGCATCATCGCTGGAATTCCACTTTTCGATTTTCGAAATCGAAGGTCACATACTTAAATTGGCGCAGCACGTCCTGTCCCAGAAGAATGTCCACGCCTTGCAGCATCTTACTTTGCACCAGCGCTTTGGATTTTAGCTCGAGCCCGTCAGCAATAGTGAGCGACACTTCGCGCTGGTGCGCGCGCACAACGCCGTTGCCGGTGGTGAGGTCGATGATGGGACCGTCCGGCTTCACGACGCGGTCTGAAATGACGGTAAAGGTCGCACCGCTATCGATCACGCAGATATACTGCCGCTGCGCCCCATTGATCTGGCAGGGAATTCCGACCATTTCATGGCCAGCCTCCATCGTCATCCGGATGGTGGTCACCACGGCGGTTTTTTGGGCACGCACTGTTGGCGGCAGCAGCCATGTCATCATCCCGATGACAATGACGGCATTGCTGATGTGATCCGAGCGGTTTCTCGTACCGGATCCGAAACCTGGAATCTGCCGTCCATTTATGATCCGCTGAAACACTCCCATGAAATTCCTCCCCTGGGCCTTTCATGGGAGGAAGAATTCACGATCGTGTCAGGTATTACAATGCAGGCCGGGTTAAATGTTGGTAACAAAATAAGCCAAGCGGAGTCTATGTCATAGAGACGAGTATCACGCGCGCGGCCCGCGGGCCGCTTTGCGAAAATGAAAAGACAGCGCGCAAACGTTCCACTATAATCCGCGCCAGTGGAGGAATTGCGAATGCGAAACGATCATTGCGATCCAGGCTGCGGCTCCGGGACGCGGCGCGCGTTCTTGCGAACCATGACTGCGGTGGGGGCGGGCGCGGTTTTGGCGCCGAGTTTGCTGCGAAGCGCAGCGGCTCAAACGAACGGCGCGCAGGAAAAACCTTTTCGCATCGACGTGCACTTCCACGTGGTGTCTCCCGCCTATCTGAAGCGCACCGTTCGCTTCGTGGACCCGAGCCGTGGGAATGCGCGCTCGGACAGCACGCTGAGTCAGTGGACGCCCGCATTAGCCATCGAGGAAATGGACAAGGGCCAAATCGCCACGGGCATGCTTTCGATTGCCGTGGGCGGCGTGACCTTCGGCAATGACGACGCGACCCGCACGCTGGTGCGTGAAGACAACGAATTCGCCGCAAAAATTGTGCAGGATCATCCTGGGCGTTTCGGCCATCTGGCGGCGCTGCCTTTGCCGGACCAGGACGCCAGCCTAAAGGAAATCGAATACGCCTTGGATACGCTGAAGTCCGACGGCATTGCGCTGGTCACCAGCTACGGCGACAAATGGCCGGGCGATCCCGTTTTTGCGCCGTCCTTTGAGGAGTTGAATCGCCGCAAAGCGGTGGTGTTCATCCATCCGACGGCACCCACCTGCTGCGCCGAGCTCGTGCCGAAAATTCCCGAATCGTGGGTGGAATACGACTTCGACACGTCGCGCGCTTTTAACAGCATGCTGGTGAACGGAGTATTCGCGAAATATCCCAACATCCACTTTATCTTCACGCATTCGGGCGGATCGCTACCGGCGCTGTCGGGACGATTGCAGGGAATGTTTCCGCCCAGTGTGGCGGGAGATCGGGCGCCGAATGGGGTGGATGCGGAGATCAGCAAACTCTATTTCGATGTCTCGAATGCCGGATATCCCGCGGCGCTGGACGCGCTGTCGGATGTTATTCCGGTGTCGCACATGCTTTTCGGCACGGATTATCCCTTTGTAAAGGTGATGACCACGATCAACGAGATCAAGAATTACAAAAAGTTCTCGGCGGGTGATTTGGAGGCCATAAACCGCGGGAACGCGCTGCAACTATTCCCGCGGGTCAAGGGATAAAAGCAATTAAGAAATTATTGTGGTGCTTTTAGTCGTCGGACGCCTGATCGACGAGTGCGCTCGGGTCGTAGGCCGCCGGCGATGAAGAGGACCCCGCCGCTGCTGCTGCTGCCGAAATTTTAAGGCGGCGCTCGTTCGTGGAATTTCTCCAATTAACCTGGGGCATGAACAATGACGTATCGATGCGATCGCGGTATTCCACGGCGATGTTCACCAGCGAATCGAGCAAGGAATCGGACAGGTAGTGCGGCTTGAGCCCCAGATCAATCAGCTTGGAATGCTTAGCGTTGTAATAGTGCGCCTCGGCCTCCACGCGTGGATCGGGCAGGTGATCGATTTCCACTTTCAAATCCAATTTTGCGGCGGCCGCCTTCACCATCTGCGCCAGTTCCAGCACGGAGAATTGCTCGGTGAACTGGTTGTAGACGCGGCATTCGCCCGGCGCGGCCGGGTGCAAGCAGGCCAACTCGATGCAACGAACCGTGTCGCGAATATCCAGAAAGCCGCGAGTCTGCCCGCCTTTTCCGTACACCGTAAGCGGATGGCCAGCAGCGGCTTCAATGCAGAAACGGTTCAATGCGGTGCCGAAAACTTCGTCGTAGTCGAACCGATTGATCAGCGCTTCATCCAGTTCGGACTCGTCGGTCACCGTGCCGTAGACCACGCCTTGATTCAAATCGGTGGCGCGCAGCTTCCAGGCTTTGCAGGCGAACAAGATGTTGTGGCTGTCGTGCACTTTGGACAGATGGTAGAAAGAGCCGGGCTGCTTGGGATAGGGCAGCACGTCCTTGCGCCCGTTATGCTCGATGGTGATGTAGCCCTCTTCGATATCGATGTTCGGAGTGCCATATTCACCCATGGTGCCGAGCTTGACCAAATGGCAATCGGGATCCATCTCGCGCAGCGCAAAAAGCAAGTTGAGCGTCCCGACGACGTTGTTGACCTGGGTGAAGGAAGCATGCCGGCGGTCGATCATCGAGTAGGGAGCCGAGCGCTGCTCGGCGAAATGAATGACCGCCTCGGGGCGGAATTCCGAGATGGTAGCGGCGAGAAATTCGTAGTCGGTCACGTCTCCGACGTACATGTCGATGGTCTTACCGGTGTGCTGATGCCAGGCGCGGAGCCGGTCCGGCAGCGGCCGAATCGGAGTGAGCGTCTGCACACCGAGTTCGTAGTCCCATTGCCGGCGCGCGAAACTGTCGACAATGGCGACTCTGTGTCCTCTTTTCGAGAGGTACAACGCCGTGGCCCAGCCGCAATAGCCGTCGCCCCCCAAAACGGCAATCCTCATGTTCCCTCCTCAGATGGAATTAGATGTGCAACAGTCTCAACGGGTTACATGAATAAAGAGTATTAACCCGAGTTGGGGGAAAAGTTCCCCTTTTTTGGACCGCTTCGCCCAAGCCGACGCCGCAATTTCCCTGGAGCGCCGAAATTGCAAAGATAAAGATATGGTTTCTGGCTAGGAGATAAGAAAGGGAGTAAAGCTGGCACCCTGCCCGACCCATGGTCACCTCATACATTATGTGTTGCACGCTACCGCGATCGGGCCAGAAACACGGTTGCGCTGTGTGCTGCGCTCTAACCTCGTTGCCGCCAAGTGCTGGCGAACGACAGCCCCGTCACCGAGTATATGCCCGTGGAGAGGCCCGTGGAACCAGGGAGTAGGAGAGCGGATGATTGCTCAACAGGAACTTGCCTCCGCTAGCGGCGATTACTCCATCGGACTGGAAACCGAGCAGGCTTTTCAGATGATCCATTTGCGCGCGATCGGCCACGAGATAGTAGCGGCTCGGGTCGTCCCAAAGCTCCTTCAGTTCTGGGTCGTTAATGAAGACGTTTGCCGCGCCCGGGGCATAGGAACCGTATTCAAGATTGAAATAGCGGCCATTCAATAGAAGAGCATTTTGGCCTGTATAGAAAAAAATGGATGAATAGGTGTAGTACTGATCGCCCATGATCAGTTTGCCGGGCGGCGATTTGCGGATCACTTCGGCCAGCGGCCTGGATGACAAGAAGGGATCGAAAGTGACCATGGCCAGCCGCGCCGCTTGTAGAAACAGGACCATCATCAAGGAAATTGCCGCGGCTGCGCGCCACCCGCTCCAGCGAATTGTTCCCAACGCGCCGATGAGGAAGGCCACTCCGGCGATGGCCAGGGGCACGCGAAGATAAGCGAACGAATCGAGCGTCAAATCTAGCATGTGACCCAGCGCCAAAGTGTAGGCGCTGGGATGCTGCGAGAGAGCCGATGAAATGTCTCCTGGCGTGGGCACATGGCGCACCAGAAAAATCAGCACGAAGCAAGCGGTAGCCGCCAGCCCCGCCAGAACGGCGAGAAACCGTGTGCCGCGATTCACCCAGACGCCGCCTGTTGCGATGGCCGAGCCCAACAACAGCGCCAGCGCCGGATAAATCGGCATGGAATAGTATTCCTGCGTGGTGGAAAACGAGAAAAACACCAGCACGAACCCGACCCAGCAAAGTGCCAGCAATCGCGTTTTCGCCGCGCGATCGATAGGCCTGAAAGAAAGCTTGGCGACGGCCGGGAAATAGACGCTCCAGGGAAACAGCCAGACCAGATGAAGCGTCCAGAAACAGAACCGTGGAACCGTGTTGTAGTCACGCGGGTAGCGCAGGTTCAAAAAACGCAGCACCTGCTCATTGATGAAGAAAAACCAGAGAAAGCCATGATATTGGCCGGGGCCGGAATGGAAAGTGAACGAAAAATAGGGTGGATTGCGCAGAGTGCCCAAAATGTGCCAGGGCGCCGCGATGGCCAGCGCGATCAGCGCGCCAGAGAGAAGATGCAATCGCTTCCATGTTTTCACAACGAATAGCTGGCGCGTGACCGCCAGATAGACAAGCGCGGCGCCTGCCGGAAATAGCACGGAAATAAGGCTCTTCAAAAGCAGCCCCACTCCAAAGCTTGCCGCCAGAATTGCGGCCCACAAGCGCGCGTGCGGCTCGGTTTCATCGAGCGCGCGCAGAAAGGCCCACATCGCGAGAGCGATCGTGCATGTGAGCATCACGTCTGGAATTAAAATCCGCGTGAAGAGGAAAAGGCCGATGCAGGTGGCGATGCATAAGCCCGCATATAACCCTGCGCGCCTTCCGAACGCCCAGGTGGCGAACGCGGCCGTAAGCAGTGCGAGCGCAATCGCAGAAAGAGCGATGGGAATGCGCGCGGACCAGTCATGCACGCCGAAAACTTTATAGGAGGCTGCTATCGCCCAATAGACCAGCGGAGCTTTTTCAAGGTAAGGAACGCCATCCAGCCGCGCGGTCACCCAATCGCCCGAAGTGAGCATGTTGCGCGCAATCTGCGCCTGCACGGCATCCACATCGTCCATCAGCGACGGAGGTGAAATGATGCAGCCCAGATACACAGCGCTGGCAACCAGCAGGACGGCTAGATAGAGGTAAGAACGCCTTCCGCTGCCTGCCGGCGGGGTGCCGGTAGTGCTGCCGTTTGTATCCGCCATCGCTTCATCCACAAAAATAGGACCATTACCCCCCAAAGGTGGTATCCAAGATTCGCTCTCCGTTCCAAGTGCTGACGTACAAATCCGCGGATCGCCGGAAGATCGAAAAATGCGCAATGCTCCGATCCAATCTGGTCGACCGTTTCTAGCAACAAGGGCCGCAGCGGGCCGCGCAGCCATTCGTGCGCGGGAATGTCAAAACCGATCTTCCTGCGGCGCAGCACCGACTGCGGAAGCTTGCCCGCCATCAATTCCTTGAGAATTACCTTTTGGCGCGAGCCCTGGATTTTGAACGACGAGGGCAGAGTGGCGGCGAACTCAATAATGCGATGATCGAGAAGCGCCGGCCGCACTTCCACGGCGTGGGCCATGCTCATGCGATCAACCTTGTTGAGAATGTCGTCGGGCAGAAAATATTTCTGATCGAACCAGAGATAGGGCGCGAAGTCATCATCGTGGGGCGAAGCGTGGCGCAATTCATCCAGCACGCGGCTGAGCGTCGCAGGTAATTTCGCACGAACCAGCGCGGCCTTCTGCTCGTCGGTGAAGGTACCGTTCCAGAAAACGTGGGCACGGCTGGGAGACAGTAGGCTGCCTTCGAGAAAACGCTTCACCTTGTATTCAAAGCTAATCTTGTCGTCCGAAACAGGCAACGCGCGCGCCGCCGAAAGCATGGCGCGGCGCAATCCCACGGGAACGGCGCGCAAGGAACCGGCCAATTTGTTCGCGCGGTACGTGAGATAGCCGCCAAAAAGTTCGTCGCCGCCTTCGCCGCTCAGCATCACCGTGGCATGCGGCTTGCACATCTTGGACAAATACCACACCGGCAGCGCACCCGCATCCGCGTTCGGCTCATCGGCGTAATATGTGAGTCCCTCGACGGCTTCGCGCAAATTCACTTCGGGATTCAGGTCAAGTTCTTCGTGATCGGTTCCGTATTGCTTGGCAACTTCGCGGATGTATCGGCTTTCGTCGAAGCTGCGTCCCTGAAACGAAATCGAAAAAGTTTTCAGCCTCGAGCCGCACACCTCGGATGCGTAATGGACGATCGTGGATGAATCGATTCCGCCGCTCAGCCACACACCCAGCGGAACGTCCGAAAGCAAGTGCTCGCGCACCGACTGCCTGATCAGCGAATCGAGCTGCGCTTTCGCGTCGTCGAAGGAAATGCTACCCGGCTGCGCCTGCGGCAGCTCCCAATACGAATCAGTGCGCACTTTTCCATCGCGCCATTCCAGAAATTCGCCCGGGGGAAGCTGCTCGATGCCCTCCACCAGCGTCATCGGGCTCGGCACATAATTCAGCGAAAGGTAGCAATCAAGCGCGGCGGAATTCAGCCGGCGCTCCACCTCTGGATGGATAAAAATGGTCTTCAGCTCGGAACCAAACAGAAGGTCTTCGCCGCGCCGCGCGATATAGAGTGGTTTGATGCCTACGCGGTCGCGCGCCAGAATCAGGCGCTTCTGCGAGGCGGTCCACAACGCCACGGCAAACATGCCGCGCAGCCGCGAAAAGCAGGCAGTGTCCCATTCGAGAAAGCCGCGCAGGATTGTTTCCGTGTCGGTGCGGGTGCGAAAGCGGTGGCCGCGCGCTTCCAGTTCCGCGCGCAATTCTTCGTGATTGTAAATTTCGCCGTTGAAAACAATCACCGCATCGCCATTTTCCGTGGCAATGGGCTGGTCGCCCGTGGAGAGATCGATGATTTTCAACCGCGTGGCGCCGAGCGAAACCAGCGGCGATTCGAACACGCCTTGCTGATCGGGCCCGCGATGGATAATCGTGGCGACGGCGCTCCGAATCCTTTCGGAATCGGGTGACCAGGACTTACGGGTGAAACCTACGATCCCACACAAAGGTATTAGCCGCTCCTCAGAGACGTGCGAAGGCCTGGCGAACACGGCCCGGCAAAGTTTAGATGCTGAACAAGACGACCACGCCTGCCAGTTCCCCGCCAGTTGCGTCTCGCCGCTGTTCGCGTAGGGCTTATTCGTAACGTAATGATTCTACAGGTAGTAGGCTAGCTGCCTTCTTTGCCGGAAGGTAACCGAACAGCACGCCCGTGGCGCAGGATACTACAAACGCCGCAAGTACGGAAAGCCAGGAAATGGGAATCGAGATGCCGCCGGGCACCTGGAGGAAGCGGATCAGCGCATCGATCACGAACGGAATGATCACCGCGATGGCAATTCCTATCAGCGCACCCGTGCCGCTGATGAGTGCCGCCTCGATCAGGAACTGCAAAAGAATCTCCTTCTTCTGCGCGCCGATCGCTTTGCGAATACCGATCTCGCGGGTGCGCTCGGTTACCGTGACCAGCATGATGTTCATAATGCCGATGCCGCTGATGGTCAATGCCAACATGGCAATCAGCAGCAGCACGATGGTCAGCGCCAGCGAAATGTTCCGCGCGATGTCCAGAATCGAAGTGAGGTTTTGCACGTTGTAATCGGCGTCGGGGCGATGGCGGCTTCTCAAAATTTCCGCCACCTGCCGGGTCACCGCGGGAACGTCATCGGGGCTGCGCGCCTGGACGTAGAGCGTAAGGATAAAATTGTCGCCGGCATAATATTTGATCAGCGGAAACGGCACCAGCACCGAGTCATTGCGGATTTCGGATTGCCCGAAGGTGGCCACGCGTTCGCGGAACGTGCCGATAACAGTGAAGGTCAATTCGCCGACGTGAATTGCCTGTCCCACCGGGTTTTCGCCTGGCAGCGCAATCTGCGCCAGGTGCTCGGAAACCACGCACACTTTGCTCAGCGTGGAGAAATCCGCATCGTCGAAATACCGGCCTTGCAGAGTGATCAGCCTACGAATCTGCTGAAAGCCCTGGGTGACGCCGATCAACCGCACCGGCCGCACTTGCCGGTTGGCGATCACGTCCATAGGGATGTCGTTGGTTCCGGCGACCTGCTCGGCATCCGGCACGCCTTCGCGGATGGCATTCATGTCACCAACGGAAATCTGATCGGCTAGGCTGACGTTCTGCGAGGTATTCGATTGCTCGAGCCAAGCGTAGACAATATTCGACCCGACCGCTTCGATTTGCGAGCCGATATAGCGCTTACCAGTAAGCGCGACAGTAACCACCAGGACGATGCAGGCGCTGCCGATGATTACGCCCAGCATAGTCAGAATCGCGCGAAGCTTGTTCGCACGAAGCGCCTCGATTGCCAGCTTGGATGTTTCTTCCCAGTGCATTCGTTGGCCGCCGCTACGGTTTACACACTACAACAGGGCGGGGTCCGGCCGGTTTGTTGGTTGAGGGCGCGCTACAGGCGATTTCGCTTGGAGAAGGTGCGGACATCCGGATCCGGGTCGTCCTCCGGGACCTCCGCGTCGAGTTCAGCTTCGTCAGGATCTGGCGCGTTCTCGACGGCCTGCACCAACTCCGCTTCGTAATCCTGGCCTTCTTCCACCAATTCGTCGACGCTCTCGGAATCGACGTCCTCGACGTCTGAAAGCCCAATATCGTCGCCAGACTGCCCCGCCGTGCGCGATCCGCGGCCCTTCACCATCGGCTCCGCTTCGTTCAAATCGTTCGAGGGGCGCGGCTTGCGTACAAGCTTCTTGGCGTTCTTTTTCGCCGGCTTCTTCGCCTTGGCCTTGGGCTTCGCCTTGACCGCTTTCGTCTTGGACGTTTTCGCTTTGCTCGATTTCTTGATCGCTGTTTTCTTTTTGGGGGCCATGAGCGAAGTGTAGCACTCGGGATTTGTCCAACTCAACCTCACGCCAGCAGAACGCCGCAGGTAAGGTTCGTCTATGCAGCCCGTGAGGGGTCAGCCCGCGTTGCGGCAATGGCAAGCAAAGTTCGGCCGACGAAGCTACATGTCGATTCTCTGCGGACTAGGGATTGTCGGGGATGTCCACCAGTGACCACCTGCGCAATCGTAGGCACACGCGGTCGGCTGCCTAGTCGGCCCCTGGAGGAAACAATGAAGCTCAAGATAACCATGCTTACGCCCATACTTCTCGCCGCCCTTTTTTCGGCATGCTCGAGCCAGCCGAAATCGCCGGACGTGACGTCCGACGTTCGCAAATCACTCGATCAGGCCGGCCTGCAAAACGTGCATGTCAACCAGGACCGCGATAAGGGAGTCGTAACGTTGACCGGAAGCGTGGCGTCCCAAGATGACAAGATGCGCGCGGAAAATGCCGCCAAATCCAGCGCACCACGAGAAGTGGTTGCCGACGAAGTGGCCGTGGAGCCTCCTAACGTAAACGATGCCAAATCGGTAAATTCCGACTTCGACAAAGGAATCAAGAATAATTTGGACGCGGCGCTCCGGCAGAACCGCCTGAACAAAGCCGTGAGCTATGACGTGAAGAACGGCGTGGTCACACTGAAAGGCGAAGTGAATTCCCAGGCGCGCCGCTCAGAAGCGCAGAAGATTGCCGCTTCCATTCCCAACGTACAGCAGGTGGTAAATGAGCTCGACGTGAAAAACCAGAGAGCCACGTCAACCGAAGGGCACTAAAGCGACATGACGCGCGGAAGGAAATAATAGAAGGCCAGGGAAATCAGGATCAAGTACGCGAGCATGACCAAGGTCCATCCCATGTTGTGCCGGATCACCTGGCCTTCGCTGCGCACCAGCTTGCTGGTGGAAACACCCACGCTGGCGGTCTGCGGCGCAATCGGTTTTCCCACTTCTGCTCCCACGGAATTGAACGAAGGCAGCAGCAACACCGGTAAATTCAGTAAGCGTCCTGTCACTGCCTGTACCGGCCCGAACATCGCATTCGTCGAAGCATTGCTTCCCGAAAGCGCGACGCCAATCCATCCCAGCACAGGTGCGAGCACCACAAAAAATGGGCCGATTTTTGAAAGCCCGAACGCCAGCGAATTAGCCATCCCGGTAAACACGAAAATATAGGCCAGCGCAAAGATAAAAAACGCCACCAACAGCGCGCCCCACATTTGCCGGAAAGTTTTGGCAAAAATCTTGCCAAGCATTTCACCATTCGGCCGCAAAATCCCCGCGATAATCACCCAGGAGGCCAGAATGGAACTGCCACCACTGAATGGCGTGAAATTGAACACGGAGGCGATCGGCCGCTGCGTCGTCGACGAAATGGCGCTGATCGAAAACCGGAACCAACTGATCATCGGCAGATGCGACCACGGACCGGTCCACGCTACCACTACACCGACAAGGACGAGGTACGGGATCCAGATAAAAAATGACTCTCGCGCCGATTTCATTCTGGCCGCGTCCGATTCGGAAACCACCGCGGGTGCCAGCGCCACTCCGCCAAATCCCCGAATCGTCGCCGGCCGCCACAGTTTCACGAAAAGGAAAAGAACCCAGAAAGAGACCAGCGCTCCGCTCAGATCCGGGAGGTAAGGACCTAAAAAACGCGCCACCGGCCACTGTCCGGCGACGTAGGAAACCGATCCTACAATTGCCAATGGCCAAGCCTCGATCATTCCTTCCCAGCCGCTCACCAAGTAGATCAAAATCCACGGGGGCAGGATCGCCAGCACGGCAACAATATTGCCGATGGATCCCGACAGCGCCATCAGCGGCAGGCCGGTTACCGCAGCCAAGCCCAAGATAGGCGCGCCCAACGCACCGTAGGACACAGGGGCATTGTTCGCCAGTGCGGCCACGCGGATCGCGTCCAAATCAGCAATGCCGAGTCCGACAAGAATCGGAACCACCACCGCCCACGGGTAGCCGAATCCTACAATTCCTTCCAGCAACGCCCCGAACGCCCAGGCGAGCATGATGGTCTGAATGCGAATGTCGGCGGTCGCGTGGTGAATGATCCAGCTTTTGAACCTCTCGAACACGCCGGTAAACACGAGGGTGTTGAAAATGATCAGACCCCAAAAAGTGATCCAGTCGATCACCCACAATCCGGTAAGGCCGCCATAAAAGTAGGATTTCATGATGGCGGAAAAGGGAGCGTGCCAGACGATTATGCCAAGGCCGATTGTTATAACGCCTGCTACAATCGTCGCAATCCATGCCGTCATTCGTAGCGCCGCCAGCATGAACAGGAGCGCAATAAGCGGCACCAAAGAAATCAGGACACTTAACCACAAATTCCCCGCCGGATTCAGCACTTGCTGGAACATGTCGGATTATTTTCCTTACGTTGCGGCACCGCATCCAAAACCGGGACGGCTGCGGGATTTTGCGCACTTCTTATAGCCATCGCAACGGGAAAAAGCAACCGCCCGCAAAACGGCGCCTGTGGCAAGTGAGTTCCAGTAGTACCTCTACTAGGTTTTCCACATCCTTCGGGAAATTCCCGTATTGTTCTGCGCCCTCGAATTGCAGATGATTTTTCGTTCGTTGCACTTTTTTTTGCAAGGTGCCCATGTACAACACATTTTTTAGATTCTTTGGACTTCGCGAGAATCCTTTCAACGTCAATCCCGATCCCGGCTATCTATATTTGAATCAGCGAACGCGCCACGTGCTGGAGGAGATGTCAGGCGCGATCCAGGCGCGCAAAGGTCTGGTCGTGCTGACCGGGGATGCAGGCACCGGCAAGACTACAATCATAAACCGCCTGAAAGAGTGGCTGAATAAGCAGCACACGCCAACAGCCTTTATTTTCAATCCGCATCTGGAAGTGAACGAACTGTTCAATCTGATGCTCGCCGAATATGGCATTTCGGAGGACCCACATCTGCACGGCAGCTCGCTGGCGCGCTTGAATCAGTGGCTGCTGGAGTGCCATGGCGCTGGGAACAATGCGGTGCTCATCGTGGATGAGGCGCAGGGTTTGCCCCTGCACGTGCTGGAACAGGTGCGCATGCTGCTGAACCACGAAATGCCGGATCAAAAACTCCTACAGGTGGTGCTCTCCGGCCAGCCCGAATTGGAAGACAAGCTCAAACGCCCCGAGATGCGCCAGATTCGGCAGCGCATCAGTTTGCGCTGCTATACCTCCGCGCTTACGCACGAAGAGGCGCGCGCTTACATCCACAGGCGCGTGCAAATAGCCGGTGGCGCGGATCGCGAAGTCTTTTCGCCGGAAGCGATTGAAATGATCCACCTCTACTCCCGCGGGATTCCACGGGTCATGAATCTGCTTTGCGAACACGCCATGATCCGGGCGTATGCAAACCAGACCCAACCGGTTTCGGCGTTTTCAGTGCAAGTGGTGGCCAAAGCATTGCAGTTTGACGATGTGAAGCCCATCAATGGGCACGACATGCCGGAAGTTAGCTTCAGCTCCAAATCGCCCGTGGAGTTCGCCACGGAAAAGCGCTTCGATTCTCCGTTGTTGGAAACTGATCCGCTTTTGGAATTGGAGCCGAACGAAACGGCAGCCAAGGAAACGGCCGCCGCACCCTTGTTGGCTGAATCGTTGGCTCAAAAGGAGCCGGAGACGCCGCACTGGACCTGGTTCGAAGCCACTCTGGACCCTGCCTCCAATTTAACGAATGAGCCCGCTTTGCAAGCTCCGGATCTCGAGCCGGAAACGCCACCGCGGCCGGTTCTGGTTTCGGAATTTCAAAATACGCATGACTCCGTGCAAGACCCCGGTGGATCATTCGTTACAACGTGCCAAGAACGCAGCGACGAATCGCCGTTCCCGCTACCACAGCCACTCAAGAAGCAGCCGATAGCAATTACATCCGCGGCAAAGCGGAATCGTTCCCAGCAAGCCCGGCAGGCCTTCAGCCGCAGCCAGGACTATCTGGCGGTGGTGTTCGCTCGCGCCTCGGAAGCAACGCTGGCCGCATGGGAAAGGTGCGCCGCTTTCGTGCAATCACAAGACTGGGAGAAACATTTCGACGCACTGGTGCGCTGGTTGCAGCAACCGCTGCCTACGGTGAAGGTGCATCGCCGCGCCGGCGGGGACTAGGGCCGGCACGCGAAGCCGAGTCGCGCGCTAGCGCTGAATGGTGAAGAAAAGCAACGCCAGCAGATAAATCCACAACCCGTCCATGAAGTGCCAGTAGAAGGCCACCGCGCTGACGGCAGTCTTCTGCCTGCCTCGCTGCGAAAGAGTTTTCGCGAATACAATCACGTAGCTCAACGCCAGAAATCCACCGGTCAGGTGCAGGCCGTGCGCCGCGGTAAAGAAATAAAAGAAAAAACTTCCGGGATTCGATGCAACAAATAGTCCACGCGCCACGAATTCTCTCCAGGCCACTACTTGTCCGGCGAGAAAGCACAGGCCGAGCAGTAGTGTTACCGCCAGCCAGCGGACGCAGCGGTTGAGAGCGTCGCGCGAGATGGAACGTCGCGCCAATTCGAAGGTCAAACTGCTGGCCAACAGCACCGCCGTATTGACATAAAGAATATGCGGCAGGTTGATGGGCACCCAGTCCCGGGAATGCACCCAGCGCCATTCCAAAAATCGCGTGAGCGTCGCAAATACCGACATGATCGAGAAAGCCAAGAAAAGCGCAGCCGTTTTATAGGCGCTGAGCGGCGTCGCGTAGCGTTCCGGATCAGGCTCTGGATTCTCGTTCGGCCCGCGATCCGGGTCCTCGAAATTTCCGCCGCCGTTTCCGTTGCCACCATTGTCCGACGGGTGCGCGGATTCTTCCTGCTCAGGTAGTGTTGGCGGAATCAGTGTCACAGCCACGACAATTTCCTTAAGACCAGCGGCTCAGATGTCGAATTCTCGCATAAAGCTTCGCGCCTACAAATACGTCGGTCACTGCGCTTTTCCCGCAGGCCGTCCGGTAGAGTCACCGTTCAAGATCAATTGAGAACCGACCTACATTTGCACTATAGTGTTTCAACCCTCGTAACGATGCGATTCTGCAAGCTTTGTGGAGGAAATAAGCGATGAAGCGGCGGGACTTTTTCAAGAACTCCGTGGCCGTAGCAACGGTCGGCCTTGCTGGCAACCCGCTTTTGGCGGAGGCCGCGCCAGAGCTGTGCTCGCAACCCGAATTCCCCAAAGCTCCCGGCCTCACCAAGTACGTTTCCGAATTCATCGTCAACACGAAGTACGAAGACATTCCTGCCAATGTGCTCGATCTCGGCAAGAAGTCGATGCTCGACGGTTTCGGTTTGGCGCTCGCAGGCTCCGCTTCGGAAATGGGTCCGCTTGTCCGCGAATATCTGCAGAATCTGGGCGTGAGTCAGGGCGCCGGAAAAGCCAGCATCATCGGCACCGCGCTCAAGGCGCCTCCGCGCTTCGCCGCCTTTGCCAATGGCGTTTCCATTCACGCCGACGATTTTGACGATACGCAACTCGCCTCGGCAAAAGATCGCGTCTACGGACTCCTCGCACACCCGACCGTTCCTTCTCTTCCGCCGGCTTTCGCTTACGCGGAAACGGGAAACCGCAGCGGCAAGGATTTCATTCTTGCCTATCAGGTCGGCGTGGAGGTGGAATGCAAAATCGCCGAAGCCATTTCGCCGCGCCATTACAATGACGGCTTTCACACCACCGGCACCTGCGGCTCGTTCGGCAGCACCTCCGCCTGCGCGAAATTGCGCGGACTCAATCCCACGCAAACCGCTTACGCGCTCGGTATCGCCGCCGCCGAAGGTGGCGGCTTGCGCGATAATTTCGGCTCGATGACCAAACCCTTTCACGCGGGTCATGCCGGCGAAAACGGCACGGTCGCCGTCGAGCTTGCCGCGCTCGGCTGGACCGCCGCTCCGGATATCCTCGAAGGCGCGCTCGGCTTTTTCCAGGCCGCCGGCGGCGGTTTCGATCCACCTTCCATTGTCGACAAGCTTGGCAAGCCCTGGACGTTCGCCGATCCGGGCGTCTCCATCAAACCGTTTCCCTGCGGCTCGCTCAACCATCCGGCCATGGGCGAGTTTCTCGATCTCGTGGTGAAAAACAACATCAAGCCCGACCAGGTGGAGAAAATCGACGTGGGAGCGAACCACAGCATGGTCACCACCCTGTATCACCATCGTCCCCAGACCGGCTTGCAGGGAAAATTCAGCATGGAATTCTGCATCAGCATTCTGCTGCTGCGCCGCAAAGCAGGCCTGATCGAATATACGGACGCCGTGGTGCGGCAGCCCGAAGTGCAGGCAATGTTCCCGCGCGTGAATTTTTACGTCGACCCGCAAGCCGAAGCGGCGGGATTTGACAAAATGACCAGCATCATCAGGATTCACCTGAAAGATGGGCGCACCATTTCCGGCAATGCGCAATTCGCCAAAGGCAGCCCGGCGAATCCCATGTCCTACGATGAAGCCGCCGACAAGTTCCGCGGCTGCGCCGATTTTGCCAAGTGGCCTACAAAGAAAGCGGAAACGATTATTGAAGCGGTAAAATCCTTGGAGCGCGCGCCCGATCTGAAAAACCTCACCGCCGCGCTCACAGTTTAAATCGCCCAAACATGACCAACTCAAAAAACAGAAACTACAAGATTGCAACCATTCCCGGCGACGGCATCGGAAATGAAGTGGTTCCCGAGGGCATTCGTGCCGTGGAAGCGGCCGCGCGCAAGTTCGGCTTCTCCGTTTCCTGGAAAGATTTCGGCTGGAACTGCGAGACGTATCTCAAAACCGGACGGATGATGCCGGAAGACGGCCTCGAGCAGATGCGTCCTTATGACGCTGTTTTTCTCGGCGCCGTCGGCTATCCCGGCGTACCTGATCACGTTTCGCTCTGGGGGTTGCTCATCCCCATTCGCCGAGGCTTCCATCAATACGTGAATCTTCGCCCGGTGAAGCTGCTACAGGGTATGGAAGCGACCGTAAAGAATTTCGAGCCGGGCTCGATCGACTTCTACGTGGTCCGCGAGAACACCGAAGGCGAATACTCGGAAATTGGCGGCCGCCTTTACAAAGGCTCCGCCGACGAGCTGGCCATCCAGGAAACTGTTTTCACGCGCCGCGGATGCGACCGCATCATGCGCTACGCCTTTGAACTCGCCAAAACGCGCAAGAAGCACGTCACCTCCGCCACCAAATCGAACGGCATCATCTACACCATGCCTTTCTGGGACGAGCGCTTCGCCGCCATCGCGAAAGATTATCCCGACGTTCGCGCCGACCAGTTTCACATCGACATTCTCACCGCGCATTTTGTGCGCCATCCCGATTGGTTCGATGTGGTCGTCGGCTCCAACCTCTTCGGCGACATTCTTTCCGACCTTGGACCCGCAGTGGTCGGCTCCATCGGTATCGCTGCTTCCGGCAATCTGAATCCGGAGCGCGAGTATCCATCAATGTTCGAGCCTGTTCACGGCTCGGCGCCAGACATCGCGGGCAAAGGCATCGCGAATCCGATCGGCCAAATCTGGTCCGGTGCCATGATGCTGCGCCATTTTGGGGAAACCGAAGCGGCGGATGCTGTCGAGCGCGCCATTGAAATGGTTCTCGCCGGTGGCGGCCCGCGCACACCGGACATCGGCGGAAAAGCAAATACGAAAGAGTTGGGCGAAGCCATCGCCTCCGCCATCCGCTAACGATTTTGCGATATTCGGAGGATTGAAATGAAGAACCCAGCAAACTTCTGCCGCGCGGTTTTTCTTACTGCGCTGGCTGTATGTGCAGGCAGCGCCGTGATGGCGCAGCAAAAGCCCGAGCAAAAAATGTTAACGGCCGTCCCGCCCAAAGAAGGCGACTATGTCATCAAGAATTTCAAGCTCGGTGGCGGCGAAATGCTTCCTGAAATCAGCATGCACTACACCACCGTCGGCACGCCGCAGCGCGATGCCTCCGGCAAAATCACTAACGCCGTGGTCGTCCTGCACGGCACCAACCGCGCCGGCAGAGTCTTCTTGATCCCCTCCTTCGCGGGCGTGCTCTTCGGCCCCGGCCAGTTGCTAGACACTTCCAAGTATTACGTCATCCTTCCTGACCAGTTCGGCGCGGGCATGGGCAAATCCACCAAGCCCAGCGAAGGCCTCCGCGGAAAATTTCCGCACTACGACTACGCGGACATGGTTCACGCGCTGCAGATCACGCTGAAGGAAGGACTGCACGTCGATCATCTGCGCCTTTTCGTCGGCACTTCCATGGGCTGCATGCAGGGCTTCATGTGGAGCGAAGAAAAGCCAGGCGATGTTGACGCCTACATGCTGCTTTCCTGCCTACCGGTGCAGGTCGGTGGACGCAATCGCATGGTCCGCAAAATCATGGTCGACGATGTGCGCGACGATCCCGGCTGGAACAATGGCAACTACACGCAGCAGCCTTACGGCTTGCACGCCGCTCTCGGCCATTTGCTCGTGGTCGGTAGCGCTCCCACCCTCTGGCAGGAGGAATACGGCACCGCCGCTCTTGCCGACAAGTATGTCGACGACTACATTGCGCAAAACATGAAATCCACTGACGCCAACGATTTCATCTATCAGTACGACGCTTCGCGCAATTACAACCCCGAACCGGACCTCGGCAAAATTAGCGACCACATCTTCCTAGTCAACGTGATGGACGATTTCTGGAATCCCGGCGAAATGGGCGTGGCCGAGCGCGAAATGAAAAAAGTGAAGGGCGCGCACTTCGTTCTGCTGCCGGTGACCGAAGCCACGCGCGGCCATTACACTTTCTTCCAGGCGCCCGTCTGGCAAAAGTATCTAGCCCAACTCCTCGCCGAATCAAAACCCTAGCAAACTCAACCTAGCTGTCATCCCGAGCGTAGCCAGGAGAGACTAACGTGAAGCGAGGGAGCACACTTCGGCGAAGTCGAGGGATCTGCATTTTTCCTTTTGGGACACTAGCTACCGTGTAGACCCGCGGCTCCCAACCGTGTCAGTATGCCTGTTCGACAGCTAGGGCCAGCCGGCCAGGGCGCACAATTCAACGCGCGAAGGAGATCTCCCATGGAAAAGAGGAAAATAGGAAGGCGCAAATTTCTCAAGTCCTCGATTCTCACCGCAGGCGCTGCAACTGCCGCCGCATCCGCGCTGGCGACGGCTCCCGAACTTTTGGCGCATCCGCAAGAATCCGCCAGTGCGGGAAAGCGCGAGTTCTACCAGCTTCGCCGCTACCAGCTTGTGGCCGGCCCGCAGCGCAAGCTCACCGACGACTATTTTCGCGACGCGCTCGTCCCCGCGCTGAATCGCCTGGAGATCAGCCCGGTGGGCGTGTTCACCGTCACCATCGGCCCGGAAACGCCGGTGATGTACGTGCTCATTCCCAGCATGTCCGTCGAGCGGCTGGTCACCATTGACGATCGCCTGATGAAAGATGACGCATACATGAAAGCCGGCGACGCTTTTCTGAACGCTCCCGCGAAGGCCCCAGCTTACCTGCGCATGGAAAGCTCGCTGATGCAAGCGTACGAGAAGATGCCAAAGATCACATTGCCGCCCGCGAGCGTCTCAAAGAGCCCGCGCGTATTCGAGCTACGCACCTATGAGAGCGGGACGAATCAGGACCACTGGCGCAAAATCGAGCAGATGAGCAGTGGTGAAAGCGACGTTTTCACCAAGGCGGGAATTCCGCAGGTATTTTACGGCGACACGCTCGTCGGCCCGCGGCTGCCGAATCTGACCTACATGATTTGCTTCAACAGCCTCTCCGAGCGCGACGCAAAGTGGGACGCCTTTCGCGCATCGCCCGACTGGAAAGCACTCTCAACCAACCCGCGCTACGCCTTCGAAGACATCGTCTCGAACATCACCAACATTATGCTCGCGCCGACACCGTACTCCCAGATTTAGCGGTGCGTGCCGGTCTTCGAGGTGAGGCTCTTAAACCCTTCCGGCTGCAAGGCTGCCTTTTAAAATCCGGAAAATGCGCGGCGCGTTCTTTCGCTTGCTGAAAATTTCGTTTCGGCGAAAAATCAAGTTGCGCGAGGCTCAACGCTTGCCGACGAGCGGATGCTCGCGGAGATCGCATCATTCGATATGCTATTCAGTTTTCAAGGAGCTTGAATGCCAACTACGGTAGGCCTGATCGGACTCGGGCTCATGGGCAAGCCCATGGGACGCAATTTGCTCAAAGCGGGATTTCCACTGGTGGTGTGGAATCGTACGAAATCAAAGGCGGACGACCTGGGACGTGAAGGCGCAAAGCTCGCGGCGAATCCGCGCGAAGTGGCTGCGCAAGTGGACGTGTTGATCACCATTGTGAGCGATCCTCCGGCGCTGGAGGAAGTGATGTTCGGCGCGAACGGCGCGCTGGATGCGCTGAAGCGCGGCAGTCTGTTCATTGACTCGAGCACCGTTTCGCCGGAACTGGCGCGGCGGGAATCGGCCGCTTGCGGCGAGCGAGGCATCGAGTTTCTTGACGCGCCCGTCACCGGCGGCACCTGGGGAGCGGAAAAAGGCGAGCTGGTTTTCATGATCGGCGGGAAACAGGAAGTGTTCGACCGCGCCAAGCCCCTGCTCGAAGCCATGGGGAAGAAACTTTTTCTGCTGGGTCCGAACGGCGCGGGACAAACCGTGAAACTGGCCATGAACCTGATTCTCGCGCTTGAAGTCCAGGCTCTGGCCGAAGCCACCGCGCTCGTCACCCACGCAGGCCTGGACGGTCAAAAACTCATCGACGTGCTGCAGTCGAGCATGGGCCGCTCTCCGCTGATGGATGTGAAAGCGCCGCTGATTTTGAAAAACGACTATCCCGCCAGCTTCCCATTGCGCCTGATGCACAAGGATGTCCGACTGGCGCTCGAACTGGCTCGCCAGGAAAAAATTGAACTGCCGGCAGGGGCCGCGGCATATTCCACCTATAGCGCCGTAAA
Source organism: Candidatus Acidiferrales bacterium (assembly GCA_035551975.1). Lineage (GTDB taxonomy): Bacteria > Acidobacteriota > Terriglobia > Acidiferrales > UBA7541 > Palsa-295. The sequence continues at coordinate 33,455 of DASZMG010000166.1, forward strand.
GGAGGCAGCGAAGGACGATCCCGATTACGCTGCCGTCGCGCGCTTCTGGAGCAAAAAGTAAGCGTTGCATCCACATTTGGCAGGATGCTCCACAACATCCGGTTCTGATCCGTTCTAAAGCGGTAAGTAATCGGCGGCCGCTCGGCCCTCTTTCAGGGTCGACGTGCTGAATTGTGGTATAACGGCCGCATCATCGCTAAGGAGCAGGTCCGGCCATGAAACGGGAAGGCAACAAGCCACAGGAAAAGAAAGTTTCGCGCAGGGATTTCGTCCGAGGCGCGGCCGTCGGCGTCGGCGGGGCGGCGCTAACGGGACTTGGCGCAACCGATGCGCTCGCGCGCGCTCCGCAACTCAAATGGGACAAAGAAGCCGATGTGGTGATCGTCGGCGCGGGCGCGACCGGGCTTCCCGCCGCGATTGAGGCGCGCGAGCATAGCGCGTCCGTCATTATCATCGAAGCGAATTTTGACGTGGGCGGACACGCCATCGTGAGTGGCGGAAACATCGCACTGGGAGGCGGGAGCAGCCGCCAGAAAAAGTGGGGCGTACAGGATTCACCCGACATTGTTTTCTCGGATCTGACCGATTGGTCGGTGATCGAGCCCAACGGTTTTCCCGATTACCGCTACAACGACAAGGAAATTATCCGTGCCTTCGCCGACACCTGCGGGCCTACCGTCGACTGGCTCATGGAGCACGGCGTCGTTTTCGTGGACAAGATGCCGGACACCGCCGGCGGCCACGCCACAGGAAATTCCGCGCCGCGCGAGAATCATGCGGCCGCAATGGACTGGCCGCTGATGCAGACCGGCGCGCCGGTGGAAGCGGACAAGGGACCTATAACTTCTTCCGGCATCGGATTCATCCGCCCCGTTGAGGCCAGCGCGCGGAAGCTCGGCGTGCAATTCCTCCTCGAACACAAGATGACCAATCTTGTGCGCGAAAACACCAATTCAGGCCGACTGCTCGGCATCGAAGCCACAAATGAAGGCAAGACGCTGCGCATTCGCGCGAAAAAGGGCGTGATCATCGCCACTGGCGGTCACAGCAGCAACGTCAATTTCCGCCGTATTTTCGATCCGCGGCTCACTGAAGAATACGACGGCGTCGCCGGCGAGCCTTATTCCTACCAGGACGCAAGCGGCGAAATTGCCGCCATGGCTATCGGCGCCTCGCTCTGGGGCGCCTACAATCAGGTGGCGGAATTTGGGCAGAACGTCACCAAGCCCGGCAGCATCGGGTCGCAATACGGCTACGTGAACCTGATTTGGCAGCCGGGCAGCAAAATATTTTCCAAAGCGCGCGCGTCTGGTTTGCATGTAAAGGATTGGCAGGATTTGATCTTGGTGAATCAGGCGGGCTTGCGCTTCTACGATGAAACCAAGGGCCAATACACCGCCAATAATTATGGCGACGTAAAGCCCTACAAGCCCGACAGCTACTTGAACGCCGCGCACGAAAAATGGGATCCCGCGAATTTCCTCAATGCGGCCATGGCCGGAACCGGCGAGCCACACAACGGCGGCGGGCCGATCTGGGCGATTTTCGATGCGGACGCCGCGAAGCGCGAAGGCTGGATCACCACTCCGCCTCACGTTGATATCGAGGCGGGCTATTTTTTCAGCGCGAACTCGCTTGCCGAGCTGGCCGCGCACATCGTCAACAAACATCAGCACAAGCCGATGCCGGGCGACGTGTTGCAAAGTACCGTCGCAAAATACAATTCGTTTGTCGATGCCGGCGCGGACGCGGACTTCGGCAAGCTCAGCCCGAAATTCAAAATTCAGACGCCGCCGTTTTATGCTGCCTGGGCCACTCCGGTGGTTCACGATTCACGCGCGGGACTGCGCATCAACGCAAAGTGCCAGGTGATCGACTTGAACGGCAACGTGATCCCCGGGCTGTATTGCGGGGGCGAATCCGCCGGCGGATTCAGCATGCATGGCATGGGGCGTTGCATCGTGCAGGGCCGCATCGCCGGACGCAATGCCGCGGCAGAACCAGAGGGAAAGGCTTGACGGTCTGCGTGACTGATAATGAATGATGTGCCCGGCGACTCGGTGCATGCCTTCCACGACCGGCGCGAAGCAGGCCGCCTTCTAGCCGGAAAATTGAGCAAGTACGCCGGCCGCAACGATGTAGTCGTTCTGGGACTGCCGCGCGGCGGAGTGCCGGTCGCATTTGAAATCGCGAAAACGCTTCGCGCTCCGCTGGACGTTTTCGTGGTGCGCAAACTCGGCGTTCCCGGACAGGAAGAGCTCGCCATGGGCGCTATCGCCTCCGGCGGCATTCTCGATATCAACGAGGATGTGGTGCGCCAGCTTCATATTCCAGCGCGCATCATTGAAGACGCCGCCCGAAAAGAAGATCACGAACTGCAGCGCCGCGAGAGCGAGTATCGGGACGGGCGTGCTGCGATTGACGTGCGTGGGCGTACTGTGATCCTGGTGGATGACGGACTGGCCACCGGATCCTCTATGCGCGCGGCGGCTCTGGCGCTAAAAAAGAAACAGCCATCGCAAATCGTTGTGACGGTACCGGTGGCACCGCGGGAAACCTGCGCCGAATTCGAATCCATCGTGGACGAAGTTCTCTGTGCAATTACTCCCGAATCGTTTCGCGCTGTGGGGGAGTGGTATGAAGATTTTTCGCAGACGACAGATGAGCAAGTTCGCAGCTTGCTGGAAGAATCGGCGGAATTTTCCGCACCGGGACCTACTTCTTCTTAGCAGAAGCTTTTCGGGGGGCCGAATTGCTTCCCAAATGTGGCGTCATCACAAAACCGTGAACCACACCGACGCTTCCGGTGTAGTAGTAACCGGTAACCTCGCCGCGATGGTTGATACTCGTGGGAAAAGTGCCAAGTCCGCTGCCGGTACTGGCGCCAGGGACTTCGACAATTTCGAAATTGCCGGCCGCGCGACGCACGAACCCGTGCACCAGCCCGTTGGTATCGTCGAAATAGCCGGCAATCTCTCCATTGCTGTTGATGCTCAGCGGATCTGTGATCGCGTGCAGCACGTATCCTTCAGGGTCCGCATGGACGGCATCATCAGTGATACTTCCGGGCGGCTCTATATTTTCGATCGCGCCTTCTTTGTGGCGGATGAATCCTCGATCAGCCCCGTGCTCCCCGGCGGTGTAGTGCCCGATTAGTTCGCCGTTTTCGCTGATGCTCATTGGAAACGTGCCTTTGCCCTGGGACGCCACCGCGGAGGGGACATCCGTCACGGCGAAGGTACCGTCCTTGTGCCGGATAAATCCGTGCAGCACACCTAATTGATCTTCGTAATAACCGGCGATGTCGCCATTGTCGGCGATCCATTCAGGGGCCGTATTGAATCCGCCTGGCGGATCGAAAGTGACGAAGCTTCCGTCTTTGTGACCCAGCAGTCCGTGAGCCTGATCGTTGACGACGTAGTTTCCCGTCACCTCTCCCTGTGCGTTCATGCTGTTGATCACCGTGCCGGCGCTGCCGAGGGGATCGAAAATAGCGAAGGAGCCGTCGTTGCGCCGAAGAAATCCGCGATTCGTTCCAGTCGTTGCGGAGAAATAGCCGGCTACATCTCCGGGCTCATTGATGCTGCGTGGCGTGGTGCCGCCATCGGCGCGCTGGCTGGCGTTCGGCGCGTCGAAAGAAACAAAACTGCCGCTGCTGCTGCGCAGAAAGCCGTGCGGCACGCCCATGTTGTCGATAAATACGCCAGCGATCTCCCCTTTTCCGTTTATGGCCCAGGGAGTAGTTCCCTGCCCAGGGCCGCTGCCTGCGCTAGGTGCGTCGAATACTGCGAAAGCCAAAGAAGAAACGGCCGACAGCGATTGGGGGAGCATGGCGAACAAACCGGCCCAAACCGTCAACGTGACAAACATCACAGCGAATGGAGGAAGTCGCATCGATTTGCCGCCCATCCCCGCCCTAGAAAACCTTCGCGACAAACTACCACATCCTTGTAGAATCCGACGCTGCTTCAGAGTGGGTGAAGATCTTTCCCGAAATCCCGTCGAACCGCAAGAAATCCGGGGAACCGTGGAATCTTTCGCGGATCAACGAGCGTTTTCCAAGCATTTTGACAAAGCGCTTGACAGCCGTTCGTGCCGTGATAGTATCCGCGGCAGTTTTTGACTGAACTCATAACGAGTTGTTAAATAGAGGTCAGTAGCCAGCTCAACCTTCGAGCCGGTAAACGGGGTCCATTAAAAATTTTAAGCGGCGGCGCTCGCGTTCCTACGTGGAGGGGAACGCGTGTGGAGAGTGACGATGCGGGGTGTGCGCATTTCGTTCACGGGGCCCTCATTGCTATGCAGTTCAGTGGCGCCTTTTGCCACTCCGCCTCAGTGCGGTTCTTCTCGCATTTCAACTGAAAACCTTGGAATTCTTACTGAAATTCGAACGCGCGAGACGCCTTCGTCTCGTGCTTGCAGGGCTTCGTTCAGACCAATGCAAATTGCGCAATTGTATGCATCGTCGTAGCGGCAGCCAGCTTGCCGTAACTGGGGGGGACCATGATCGGACCGATTGTTCGCAAGACCAGCAAAGTGATGTTGTGTGTAACGGCGCTTCTGGTGGTGCTGCTCGCAACCATTCCCGCATCGGCACAGGTGAGTAACGGTGCCATTCTGGGCACAGTAAAAGACCCGTCTGGCGCAGCGGTGCCAAATGCAAAAATCACCGTGACCAATACAGACACCAACGAGAGTCGCGATATCCTCGTTGGAGAGGACGGCGCATTTCGCGTTCCAGCGCTGCGCGCCGGCAACTACTCGTTGAAAGTAGAAGCACAGGGATTCAAAACGGTGACGCAATCGGGGCTGGTCCTCGAAGTGGCGCAAGAACTTGTGGTGAACCCCACGCTCGAAGTTGGATCGACAACACAAGAAGTAACGGTGACCGGCGAAGTAAGTTTGGTTAACACCACCAGCAGTGCCGTGGGAACTACCGTGAACGAACAGCAGATGGCCGAACTTCCCCTGAACGGCCGCAATTTTATTGACCTGGCCTTCCTGAATCCAGGGGTACAGAAAAATGCGTTTCCGACCGGGGGAGGAGCGGGCGCGGCGGGAAACTGGTTCAGCAGCAATGGCATGCCGCCGCGATCGAATACTTTCACGCTGGATGGCAGCAACGTCGGCAACGCCTACAACACCGGTCCGAACTCGGAAAGCTCAAACACTCTCGGCGTGGATGGCATCAAGGAATTCAAAACCATCACCAACATGTTCAGCGCCGATTACGGTTACACCATGGGCGCGCAGATGGTCATGGTCAGCAAAACGGGAACAAACCAGTTCCATGGCGATGTATTCGAATACCTTCGCAACAATCATCTCGATGCGCGTAACTATTTTGACGCTCCGCCCTCTTTGCTGAATGGCGAGCGAAATCCGCAGTTCAAGAAGAATAACTTCGGTGGTTCGGTCGGCGGACCAATCCAGAAGGACAAGACATTCTTCTATCTGGTTTACGAAGCGGTTCGCGAGCGCCAGGGCGATGCCGTGCAGGACCACACCTTGCCCGCGGCTTGCCATGTTTTTCAAGACGCGGCTGGCAACGTATATAACGATTCGGCCACGGCCCTGCCGGCCGGTTTGATCGCGCAGTTGCCCAATGGACTCCCGGCGAACAGCTACTACACGCAAACAGGGTTTCCGATTACGCAAACACCCGGTTCAAGCTGGTTTGGTGCGTTGCCCGGCACGAAAGATCCCACTGGCAAGGCGAACCCGCCCACCGCTCGCTTGTACGCGCCGACTGCCGGACAATGCGCCGCAGGGCTGACGGGCGGTGCGGCAGGCACGGTAGTTCCGCAAGTTGTGGTGCCTCTGATCGGCCAGTTCCCCTATCCCAACAATCCGAATGGCGCGTACGGAGCGCAGACCTTCTTCTACAACGGACTCACTTCCGTCCGGGAAGATTATGCGCAGCTCCGAATCGACCGCACCCTCTCGACGGCGGATTCTCTCTTTGCCCGCTACACTTTTGACGACGATTACCAGCACGTTCCCTATGGAAACCTGAATAACCTCGATACCGGAACGGGTTATCCGCAGTTCACCACTGTGGGACGCAGCCGCAACCAGTGGCTCACTTTCGGCGAAAACCACATCTTTTCTCCATCCCTGCTGAATTCTTTCCGCTTCTGCTGGTGCCGCACGAACTTCAGTAACTGGCAGTCGAACTTCGTCACCAACCTGAATCCGTTTGGATATGCCTCCTCCGGCCCTCAAGCCATCTGGTATGACTTCCTGACTGGTGTGGACAGTCCAGGATCAATCGCTCCCGCGGGCGGAATCACGGCTCTGGCTCCCACAGGCGCGCCGACTTATCACATCCAAACGCTGCTGACTTGGGGAGACGACCTCTTCTACACGCACGACAAACATGCCTTCAAGTTTGGCGCACTGGTCAACTACTACCAGGAGCCGAATACCATGCAGAAGTTGACCTACGGAAGCATCACCTTCTCCGGAGTCTCAAGCTTTATGCAGGGTGTGCCCACGCAGATTGGGGCCGTGCAACCCTATCCGTCCTTTGTCACCGGGCCGGGCTCGCAGACACTGATCGCGCCCTACAACAGCAACTATCTCGCGCGCGATTACCATTTCAAGACCTTCGGTTTCTATGTGCAGGACGATTATCGCTGGAAGCCGCGAGTAACCTTGAACCTGGGTCTGCGCTACGAATTCATGACTACGCCCCACGATGTGGATGGCCGCCAGTCTTATATACCGCAACTGCCGACATCCACCACATATGCTCTTGGGCCGGTGCTCAACACGCAGGGTACTTACAAGAATTTCAGCCCGCGCGTTGGTTTTGCCTGGGACATCTTCGGAACCGGCCGAACTTCGCTGCGAGGCGGCTTCGGTATCTACTATGACCTCGCGAACATCGGCTCCCAATTAACGCAGAACGCCGCCGGCGTTCCACCCTTCGGCGTGCAGACCACCGTATTCAACACAAGCACCGGCTGCGCTACCGCCAGCGGGTGCGCCGTAGTTTCCGGCCAGAACTTTACTTTTCCTGAGACTTTCCCAGCCTCTGAGTTGGGTAGAGCGCTGCAAATGGTCGACTACAACATGAGGCCGCCACACTCGCTGCAATATAACTTGACGGTCGAGCAACAACTTCCGTTGTCCATGGGCTTGTCAGTTTCCTATGTGGGCAACCGAGGTATCAATCTCTATACTGACGTCGACGGTAACCCCGTTGCTCCAGCGGGATACAACCCGAACGGGCTTCCCTTCTATAGCGTTCCGAATGGCTTGGCACAGTGCTTCAACAACGCGCTGACGCCCGGAGGCACCGCGACTCCGTTCGATTTCACCCAAACCGAGAGCGCGGCTACCAAAACGTTTCTGATGGCGAACTATGGCACCATCGGCAGCAGCGCACCGTGCCGGCTGAATCCGTACTGGTCCAGCACCATCTTCATCACCACTGCTTCGAATTCCTGGTACAACTCTCTGCAAGTCGCTCTGACAAAACGCGTCACGCATGGACTCAGCTTCCAGCTTGCGTATACCTACAGCCGCTCGATCGACACCACTTCGGGCGCGATGTATAACACCGATTGTGGCGCTTCGGGTTCGGCCGTTGGTGACGTTCCCACAAACCTGAAATTCGACCGTGGGCTCTCCTGCTTCGACGTTCCGCAAGCATTACACGTGAACGCGATCTACCATTTCCCGAGTCCGAAATCGAACGGGTTGCTGAATAAAATCGCGGGTGGATGGTGGGTCAGCGGCATCACGCAGGTACAGTCCGGCTTCCCATTCTCGGTGCTGGTGCAGACGGAGCGTTCGCTGGACGGTGTGCAGATCGCGCAGAATCCTGGTGACCGTGCAAATCTGATAACCGCGAACCAGACCGCTACGGTCAATATCACGAACTCAAATCCGAATGGTGTCTGCCCCAACGGGGCATCGGGTACGACTTGCCCGTACACTTATACCTTCGTTCCCTTCAACAAGAACACGGTCATCACCGGAAATGTAAATAACTGGTACAACCCGATGATGTTCGGTCTCAACGCGCTTGGCCAGATCGGCACTTCCGGTCGCGACATCTTGCGCTCGCCCAATTCGAGGAATCTCGATGTCTCCATCGTGAAAGACACCAAGGTGGGCTGGCTGGGAGAAGCCGGAAACGTGGAGTTTCGCGCTGAGGCTTTCAACCTCTTCAATCGGCCGTGGTTCGGATATCCAAACACGGTGGCCTACACCGGAGCGTCGTCTAACCTGACCGGCGGCATCAACGGGTTGCAGAACGAAGCGCCTCAAAACGCTTCAACGAACAATCCATTCGGCACTGCTGGCCAGATCACCACAACTTTGAAT
>DASZMG010000167.1:0-10686 GCA_035551975.1 Candidatus Acidiferrales bacterium
AGTTCCTCACACAGATCGGAAACCGCCACCTTATCCAGCAGGTGGCGCCTCAGGATGGCAACCTTCTCCTCTGAACTGTAATGCTTTCGTTCCTTTCGCATGCGTCCTCTCCGTTATATTAACGGATGGACGCCATTTTCCCTTTCCAGCTGAGGCGGGACAGACGTTGGGCAGAGGCAAAGATTCAGTGCGTCGTCAGATGCTCGACCTGCGCAAATTCGTGAGAGACGGCCTGAAGGATATTCGCGGATTGTTGGCAGGAAAACACTCAAATCCTGTAATCGTTAGGCAAGAACTCGCGCGACACATTGATAGCGTCGTTTTGCTTCCTGAAGGGCAGGACGTGCGTTACAAAAGTCAATGGAAACTGCTAGGTAAAGTAGAGTGTGCCGAGGGGGAGAGTTGAACTCCCTACGCCGGCCTTTTCAGGGCCGCGCTCTACCGGTGAGCTACCTCGGCACGGGGAACTTTAAGATTGTAAGGAAGAAACGGAGCGCCGCAAAGCGAAAAGCGACCTGCGAAATGAATGCACGCGCATCGCGCGGAACACAAGAAAGCGGCGCTGCGACCTCACGAACTCTGCTATCTCATGGACTCGTCGAATTCCCGCATCCACTCTTTCTTCTTCAGCACTTCGCGCGGTTTCGAGCCGTCCGGCGGGCCTACGATGCCATCCTTCTCCATCAAGTCGATCAGCCGCGCAGCGCGCCCGTAACCGACGCGCAGCCGCCGCTGCAGGGTTGAAGTGGACGCGCGGCCCATTTCGCAGACCACGCGCACCGCATCCTGATACAGATCGTCATCAACTTCCTCGCCAGGTTCGCCCGGCTCCCCATCCAGGCCCACGGCATTCTCATCGCGCGGCGCCTTCAGCAGTTCTTCGTTGTAGACGGCCTTGGCCTGGTCGCGCCAGAAATCGCACACCGCCTCCACTTCGCCCTCGCCAACGAACGGTCCGTGCACGCGATGCAGCCGCGAAGATCCCGCCGGCAAATAAAGGCTGTCGCCCTTGCCAAGTAGAGATTCCGACCCGTTCGTATCGAGAATGGTGCGCGAGTCCACCTTGCTGGCCACGCGGAACGAAATGCGGGCAGGGAAGTTGGCCTTGATCAAGCCGGTAATCACGTCCACCGACGGCCGCTGCGTCGCAAGGATCAAGTGGATGCCGACCGCGCGCGCCATCTGCGCCAGGCGCGTGATCGATTCTTCCACGCCGTTGGTGTCGACCATCATCAGGTCGGCCAACTCGTCGATCACGATTACCAGGTAGGGCAGCGGGCGATGTTCTTCGGTGTCGGTATTCTCAAACAACGAGAGCGATTGAGGTTTCTCGAAGGTCCGGTTGTACTGCTCGATGTTGCGCACGCCGCGCTGTGCCAGCAATTTCAGGCGGCGTTCCATCTCGCGCGTGGCGTTGCGCAGCACGTTCGCGGCAACTTTGGCATCGGTCACCACCGGCGTGAACAGGTGCGGAATGTCTACATACAGACCCAGTTCCAGCCGTTTCGGATCGATCAGCACCAGCTTCATCTCATCCGGCGTGGACTTGTAGAGCATGCCCATCAGCAGGGAATTGATGAACACGCTCTTGCCGGTTCCGGTCGAGCCCGCGATCAGGAGGTGCGGCATCTGCGTCAAATCGGCTGCGCGGATGCGCCCGATGAGGTCCTTGCCCAGCGGGACTGTGAGCTTCGATGTGGAATGCTGAAATTCCGGTGACTCGATCACATCGCGCAGGGCAATCGTCTCGCGCCGCGCGTTCGGCACTTCGATACCCACGGTCGACTTGCCCGGAATGCGCTCGATCAGGATCGACTCCGCCTTCAGCGCCAGGCAAAGATCGTCCGCGAGGCCGGTAATGCGGCTGTACTTGATGCCCGCCTCGGGCTTGAACTCAAACGTGGTGACCACCGGCCCGGGATTGATCTGCGTGATCTTTCCGCCCACGCCAAATTCCATGCACTTCAGCTCGATGGCCCGCGCGCATTCCTTCAGCTCGCTCTCGTCCATCTTCTCGCTGCGCTCGGCGATGCGCAGCAAGCCGGGGGAAGGCAGGCGATAGCTCGTTTTACCTTTGGGAATTTTGGGCTGCGCCACTTTTTTCGGAGGCCCGGTAATTTCCGGCTCGAATTGAATCACCGCCGGCCCGTGGTCGGCCAGATTGGGCTCTCCAATGGCTTCCTCCGGCGCCGGTTCGGCCGGTGGCTCGTCAATGGCTACCGCCGAAACGCGCTGCGGCTTCACCGGAGGCCGCCCGGCAATCTTAATCTCCTCCACGCGCTTGCGCAGCTTGGACTTTTCCCGCTCCTCGCGCCAATCCTGCACGCGCGCCATCATCTTGCCGAAATAGCCCTCGGCGGTAAGAGGTTTTTTGATCCAGTTGAAAATAATGCCGAACGAAAAGCTGGTGGTCAGCAACACTCCCGTCACGATCATCATGATCGAGACAAGAAACGCGCCCAGCGGATTGAACGCCGACCGCAATCCTTCCGCTGCTATGCTTCCGAGCAGTCCGCCTGCGGGCAGCGCTCCGCGCACCCCGGGCATGCCGATCAGCGTCAATTCCGCCGAAAGGGAAATCAGCAGCAGGATCCCGCCAATCACTCGCGCGGCCGGCGCTTCGAGGTCCTGGCTGCGAAACCAGCGCAGCGCCAGAACGAACATCCCCACCGGAAGCAGAAACGCCGAGAATCCGCAGAATTGGAAGAACAGGTCGGCCGTGTGCGCTCCTGCGGGACCGATCCAGTTATGCGCGCGGCCGCCCGTTACCGGCGCGGACACATTAAAGGAAGCGTCGTGCGGGGAATAGGAGAGCAGGCTAAGCGCGATCAGCACCGCAAGGCTCAGCCCCACGAACCCGATCATCTCGTTGAAGCGCTTGTTTTCGGTCGGCGAAAGAATGCGCACGAATTCTCCTTACCGTCCCGAACGGGAGTGCAAAGCCATTCGGGAAGTGTATCTTGCCCAAGAAAAGGCCGCCACCTCAACATCGGGGTGGCGGCTCACTCAAAATTCAAGGTAAGGGGAAGGCTCGCGGAGCCTGCGGGGGATTCGCTGATCGGCAGAGCCTTCGGAGGGGGCTCCACAATCACACAAATCCACGCAAACTCGCTATCCGGGGAGGCGCGGGCGCTGTCGCGCGAAGTTCCCACGGGAGGAACGCGAGTACGGTTAAGAACTATAGCAAACGCAACTCGCGTGTAAACAAATTTTGAATGGGATGTTTCCAGGGACTCGACAAGAGTCCCTGTCCTGAGCGGAGCAGGATTGCAACCCGGTTAGGGTTGCGGAACAGGAGCGAAGGATCGCTCTTCTAGCCCGCCAGGCGGCCGGCCCAGAAGAGCACCGCCGCACCCACAATAATCCGGTAAATCGCGAACGGCGTGAATCCACGCTTGCGCACCCACGCCATGAACCACGCCACCGCGCCATACGCCACTATAAATGACACTACGAACCCGATGGCCAGTACGATCCAGCCATGCGCATCGATCTGCCCGACGCCAATCGGATTTTCCTCGCCCTTGCCGCGCAGCGATTTAAACAGATCGTACAGCGTGGCCACGGTCATGGTCGGCATCGACAGAAAGAACGAAAACTCCAGCGCGGATGCTCGCGACATCCCCGCAACTTGCCCGGCGGCAATCGTGGACATCGACCGCGACGTCCCCGGAAATACCGCCGAAAGAATTTGGCACGCGCCAATCCAGATGGCTTGCCCCAGGCTCATCTCCTCCATATGCCATACCTTGATGGGACTTCCCGGCGCCGTTGGCCCAGCCTTTTCCCAGCGCGCCTTCATCCCATCGATAATCCACATCACGATCCCGCCAATCAGCAGCGCCATGCCCATGATGTGCAAATCTTCCAGATGCTTGCCGATCACCTTTGTGAGCAAAAACGCCGGAATTGCCGTCACCACGAAGGCCACCATGGTCAGGCTCAGCGGATGCGTCAGCACCGTGCGGTCTCCGCGCTCGCCCTGGGGAAACGTCGACAGAAATTTGGCGATGCGCTCGCGAAAATAGATCGGCAGGCACAAAATCGCCCCCAACTGAATCACAATCGTGTACATCTTCCAGTAGCCGCTGGTCAGGCTGATGTGCAGCAGGGCCTCGGAGATGCGCAGATGTGCCGTGGAACTCACCGGAAGAAATTCCGTCAGCCCCTCGACAATTCCCAATATCACAGAGAGCAGATAATCGTTCAAAGGAACCTCAATATGGATGAAGTATTGTCTGCAAGCCGGAGTCGAATCGTTACAGCTGCGACGTGCCGCCGTCCTGCGGCGCGGTCAGATTCTTTTGCATGGTGAAAGCGTCGCGGCCGTCGGGATAGTAGCCTTCGCGAACGCCTCGTTTACGATATCCGTGCCTTAACCAGAAGGCAATTGCCGCTTCGTTATCGGTTGCCGTTTCGAGCCACATCTCGCGGACATCGCGCTCGCCCAGCCTGCGCTCGGCTTCAGCCAGCAGCGTCGCCGCGACGCCCTTGCGCCGATATTTCGGCAGCACATCCATGGTGATCACATATCCGAGGTGTCCGCGCCGCGCCGCGATGCAAAAGCCGCCGATTTTGCCCCGCGTCGTTTCCGCAACCACGCATTCCGCTCCCGGATAATTGAGATACGCGCGCATGTCCCGGCGCGTGTAGGCAATCTCGTCCTCAAAGCACTGCTGGTCTATTTCATACAGGGATTCGAAATCTTCCGGAGCATACGTTCGGAGTGTGAATTTCACGTGAGGAAGGCTTCTGAACAAATCGAGACGGCCAGGGGCCGAAACCCCTGGCTCGTAAGGCAGAACCCTATACTTCTAAAATCACCGGCAGAATCAACGGCCGCTTGCTGGTCTGTTTGTTGAGGTAGCGCTTCAAATCCACGCGGATCTTTTCCTTGATCACCGTCCAATCGCCCTTTTCCTCGGCGCTGGATTGTTCGATGGTGCGCAAAATCACCTCCCGCGCTTTCGCCATGATTTCCTGGCCGTCGTCGCTCGGCAAAAATCCGCGCGTCACGATCTCTGGCGACACGTCGATACGCCCGGTGTGCTTATCGATGGCTACAATCGGTACCACCACGCCATCTTCGCTGAGGTGTTTCCGGTCGCGAATCACCACTTCCTCGATCTCTTCCAGCGAGCCTGAATCCACGAACACGCGCCCCACCGGAACCGGCTCGCGCTGGTAGGCGCGCCCGTCCGCCGTAAACTCCAGCGGCTGCCCGCTGTCCAGTAGGAAAATCTGCCCGCCCACCGCCCCCACGTGTTCGGCGATGGCCGCGTGCCGGAACAGTTGCCGGTATTCTCCATGGATCGGCACGAAATACTTCGGCCTCACCAGTTGCAGCAGGATCTTCATCTCTTCCTGGCTGGCGTGTCCGGACACGTGAATCGGCGCCGACCGCCCGCTTTCGTAATACACCAGCACGCGCCGCCGGAACAGGTGATCGATCATGCGGAAGATCGACTTCTCGTTCCCGGGAATAATGCGCGCGGACAAAATAACAGTGTCGTTCTCCGCAATGCTCATCATGCGGTGGTTATCGACGGCGATTCGCGAAAGCGCCGACATCGGCTCGGCCTGCGTTCCGCTGGCCAACACCACCAGCTTGCGGCGGTCGAAGCTCTTGATGTCCTGTGGACGCACCACGCTGCCGTCGGGAATGCGCAGCTTGCCGAGGTTGTGAGCGATCTCAATGTTGTCGCCCATGCTGCGTCCTACGAACCCGATCTTGCGCCCCACCGACCGTGCCACGTCCATCACCTGCTGAATGCGATGCACCGAGCTTGAGAAGCATGAAACCACTACACGCTCCGGGGCCGCGCGGAATAGTTCCTCGAGCCGCACCACCACCGCTTTTTCGGACGGCGTGAATCCCGGCCGCTCCACGTTGGTGCTGTCGCTGAACAGCGCCAGCACGCCTTCCGCCCCGTAGCGCGCGAACGCGTGCAGGTCGAATGCTTTTCCGTCCACCGGTGTGGGATCGATCTTGAAATCGCCGGTGTGAATCACCACGCCCACCGGAGTGCGCACCGCCAGCGCCACGCAATCGATGGTGCTGTGCGTCACCTGCAGGTATTCGATCTGAAATGGCCCCAGTGTGGTGATGTCGCCGGGTTGCACTTCGTTCAGCTTCGCGTTATCCAGCAGCGCGTGCTCTTCCAGTTTCTTGCGCACCAGCGCCAGCGTGAACTGCGTGCCATAGATCGGCACGTTCAGATCATTCAAAATGTAGGGAATCGCGCCAATGTGGTCTTCGTGCCCGTGCGTCAGCACGATGGCCCGCACCATGCGCTTGTTCTGCTTCAGGTAGGTAATGTCGGGAATGACGATATCGACGCCCAGCAGCTCCTGCTCGGGGAACATCAGCCCCGCGTCGATCACAATAATGTCGTCGCCGAAGCGGAGGGCAAGCATGTTCATTCCGAACTCGCCCAGCCCGCCCAGCGGGATGGCCCATAACGATGATGCGCTCAAGTTTTCGCTTTCCGGTACTCTCAGCTTCCTGGAAGAGCGTTGGTTCTTACACGGGAAAACCCGTGAGGAGGTAGCGCGGACGCTGCAAGTCGAATCCTACCATAGACCCATCTGAATGTCCGTACTACAGCGACACCCTTGGATGTGCTAGGTGGAATACTGTATTGCCCCTGTAGACGTATTAAGGTTTCCTAAACGCAGCGGCACTTCTTCTGACTCCGGCTGGGATTTCGGGTTTTATAAGCAAACAGACGCAGGCTGTGCCGCTGGGTCACTTTGGGTTTCCGCAAACGTGGAATTCTTCGCACGGTTCCAGTGAGGATTTCCTGGCGCCGTTTTTTGAAACGCCTTTGGAGGCTTCGTGAATAGTTCGTTGCGAATTTTGCTGGCTGACGATCATGACCTGATGCGCCGCGGCTTAAGAACCATGTTGGAGGCGCACCCTGGATGGGAAATCTGCGGCGAGGCCCATACCGGCGCGGAAGCAGTGAATAAGACGAAGGATCTGAAACCCGCCGTGGCCATCCTGGACATCAGCATGCCGGAAATGGACGGCCTGGAAGCGGCGCGCCAGATCCGCAAGCATTCGCCCAAAACCGAGATCCTGGTGCTATCCATGCACTATTCCGATCAGCTCATTCGCGACATCCTCGAAGCCGGCATTCGGGGCTACGTGGTGAAAAGCGATTCAGACCGCGATCTGGTTCTCGCCGTCGAGGCTCTCGCCAATCACAAGCCTTTCTTCACGCCTCACGCCACCGAATTGATGCTCACCAATCTCAGCGCCTCGCCCAGCGCCATAGCGGACGGCACGGAAACTTTGAAAGAACGCCTCACCGCGCGCGAACGCGAAATCATTCGGCTTATCTCGGAAGGGAACAGCAGCAAGCAGGTCGCCACCACCTTGGGGATAAGTGTGAAAACCGCGGACACCCATCGCGCCAACATCATGCGCAAGCTGCAAGTGCATACCGTCAGCGAGTTGGTGCGCTACGCGCTGCGCAACCAGATTATCGAACCTTAATTTCGGGAAGGTTTCAGGTTAGCCGAGCAGTTTCAGTTCAACCGAGTTTCTGCATCACTTCGTAGCATTCGCACGCAGCCGCTTCCAGCTTGGCCCGGTTGCGTATCTTCACGGCGCCTCGTGTGTATTCGATGGCGCCCTTTTTCTGCAGTATCCCCGCGGCAAGCGTCACGCTCGGCCGGTCCGTTCCCAGCATGGTCGCCAGGAAATCGTGGGTGATCGCCAGAATTCCGGATTCGACCCGGTCCTGCACCATCAACAACCAGCGCGCCAGCCGCGGACCGACCTCGTGCAAGCGATTACAGGCAGCCGTTTGTGAAACCTGCAGTCCCTGTAATACTGCATATCGGCTCAGCAATGCGCGCAGCTCGGGCGTCGATGACAACACCTTCTGCAAGTCGCGGGCGCCGATTCGGAAACCGTCCCCCGAAATCTGCACTACTTCCCGCAAAGGACTCTTCCGCAACCCCACCGACGACGGAATTCCTGCAATTCCATCGTTGCCAACTACTCCAACTTCGACCGTTCGTCCGTCCTGCGTTTCAACCACCAGCGAAACCAGGCCGCGATTCAAAAAGAACGCATATTCAATCGTGTGATTCGGCTCATGCAAGCTGAGGTACCGCGGAAGACTCAGAAATTCCAGATGGCGACTCACCACCTCGTGTTCGCTATCCGGAATCGATAACAGAATCACGTTGCGGATGGCGTCGCCGGTGGCATTGCTTCGCCCCGCGGGAGTTGCACGTTTTCTTGTTATGGCTCGTGACGGACTTGGAATAGTCAAGCACAAGAATCTAAATGCCTTGGACTTAGATGTCTGTAGGCCGTCCGACAATCACGCAGGTAAATTTAGGCAAGGCCGAGGTCCACGTTGAACTGTTCCATCGCGGCGTAGCACTCACAAGCTTGTTTCCTGAGCGTATTTCTATGCACAATCCGAATGGCCCCGCGGACATACTGAATCGCCCCCTTCTTCTGCAGCATTCCTGCTGCCAGCGTTACCGTCGGCCGGTCCGTCCCCAGCATTTCCGCGAGAAAGTCGTGCGTGATCGGCAGATAGGTGGAGGGTACCCGGTCCTGTGTCATCAGCAGCCATCTGGCCAGTCGTTCCTGAATTTCGTGGAGCCGGTTGCAAGCGGCGGTCTGCGCGATTTGCATGGTTTGCAGCACCGCGTACCGGTTCAATCGATCGCGAAACTGTGGCGCGAATCGCAGGCACTGTTGCAGCGCAGCAGCCTCCATGCGAAAGCCAGCTCCAGAAATTTGGATGATCTCCTGCAGCGGGCTCGTTTTGAGATTCACCACCGCAGGAACGCCACTCGCGCCTTCCGCTCCTACTACGGCCACTTCCACTTTTCGGCCGTCATCGCATTCCACTACCAGAGAAATCATGCCCTCATTGAGGAAATATACGTGTGGCACCCGGCTCTTCGGTTTGTGCAGCACCATGTGATTCGGTAAGGTCAAAAACTTAAGCTGCGATCTCACAATCAGGAATTCATTCTCCGGCATTCCCCGCAGCAACCGGTTTTTTACCGGATGGCCCTGAATATTCACAGGCTCGCCGGATGGCAGCAACCTCACCGCACTTAAGGCCATGAGAGCTCCCCCCACGATTGTTTACTCGACAGCTTCAGTCCGGTGGATACCGCATTTTCCCTATTTACGGGCATATTTAGCCTTTGGTAGGGTATCAAACGATCTTGTGGTACTCCGTGTGGCATTCCGCACATCGAGCCTCTCGAACCTGGCCTAAATAGGGCAGGGCGCCAAGGGGATGGGCTTTGTCCAAACGATTTCTGATTGCAGACGATAACCATGCCGCCAGACGTGTGATGGCTGAAATTCTTACGTCTTACCCGGGATGGTCGGTTTGTGCTGAAGCGGCTGACGGTTTCTCCGCCGTCGAGTTGGCTCTCACCCAGCGTCCCGAGCTCATCATTCTCGACGTGCAAATGCCTCGCATGAATGGCATCGAGGCTGCCCAGCGCATCCTCGAAGCCCTACCCGATGCGCTCATCCTGCTCATCAGCTTCCACGAGGCGAAGTTGATCGTGCCTGAAATCAAGGGGACGAAGATCCGCGGCTTCGTCTCGAAGGGCATGCTCGGCCGCGATCTGATCTCTGGAGTGGAAACGGTGTTTTCGGGTGGCTATTACTTCGATGGGGAGCTTACCTCAATTCCCACATCGTCGCCCGCATCATTGCCTTCTTCACAGCCCGCGTCACACGAAGATGCGCGGGAAAACCCCGGAAAATTTGACCCTGGGAATTAGCTTCCAGCGGGAATGCGCTGCTGGCGCGGCACATCTTCGCGGCTGCAGTCGGCTCGGATTTACGCTATTGGTTTAGCAGCGAAGTGATGACTTTTTCCAACTCGCTGAAATGCGCGGTCTTGGCAAGGTAGGCGTCCGCGCCTGCTTGTCTGGCTTCCTCCGCGATCCGCGGGGAATCGTGCATGGAGAAAATCACGATTTTTGTCGCAGGAGATTTCTTCCGGATTTCACGCGCCGCCTCGATTCCATTCATGATCGGCATGGTCAGATCCAGCACCACCAGCTCCGGCTTCAGCGACAGAACCTTTTCCACGGCTTCTTTGCCGTTTTCCGCTTCGCCGCAAACTTCCCAAGGATGGTGGCCGTCGAGGAGGCTGCGAATGCCGCTACGCACGATTTCATGGTCGTCCGCGAGCACGATTCGAGCGTTCATTTCCCACCGTAACGATTAAATTTCAGGATCACTGATTGAAGTATAGCCCTGGTAGCTGGGCGATGCCAGAGGACTGTGCTGTGAATTCCACTACATCTTGTCCTTATTGCCACTGCCGGAAAATGCTTTCGCGCAAAAAACGAGTCCTCTATCTGGGACCGCCGGCAAACAAGCGAGCAATCGCTACTAGTAGTACCGCCCCCACAACGGCTGCAGCCAGGCTGCCCCAAAATCCCAGCGCTACGATTCCCAGGCGCGTGAAAATCCACCCGCCTAGCACCGCTCCAACCAATCCCAGAATTACGTCGACCACGCAGCCGAATCCGCGCCCGCGCGTCAAGTGCCCGGCAATCCATCCCGCCAGCAATCCGATTACGATCCAGGAAATAAATCCTGGCGTGGTTACGCGCACCGCCACGACTCGATCCTGAAACCACATCGCCGATTCAACAGGAACCATGCTCTCTTCCTCC
>DASZMG010000168.1:0-1688 GCA_035551975.1 Candidatus Acidiferrales bacterium
CTCTCCAATCAACACCGGGTTGTTTTTCGTCCTGCGGCACAGGATCTGGATCACGCGATCGAGCTCGGTATCGCGGCCAATCAACGGGTCCAGCAGCCCATCCATGGCGGCCTGTGTAAGATCCCGGCTGAACTCGCTCAACAGTGAGCTTTCCTTGGGGCGATTCGAGGACACTTTTTCCGAGCTGGAACGTTGAATCTCATCGCGCACTTGCGTCAGCCGCAGGCCGCGCTCATGCAGGATGTCGGCGGCAAAGCACTTCTCTTCGCGCAGCAGGCCCAACAGCAGATGCTCCGTGCCGATATGCTTGTGGTTCAGGCGCTCGGCTTCTTCCGCGGCATACGCCAGCACGCGCTTGCACTCATGGCTCAGCGGCAGATCCACCGAGGTCGAAACCTTCTCGCGCAGCGTGGTGTGCGCCTCGATCTGCTTGCGAATGGATTCCACCGACGCGCTGGAGCGCAGAAAGCGATTCGCGAGCGCCTTATCCTCGCGCAGGAGTCCCAGTAACAGGTGCTCGGTTTCGATACAAGGACTGCCGAACTGGCTAGCCTCATAACGCGCGAAGAATATGACACGGCGGGCTTTCTCGGTATAGCGTTCAAACATGATGATTGCCCTCGATAATATTAGACGGATTCCCCAGGGCCACGGATTCAAGCAGATGGCTGGCCGCTACCAACTGCCCTCTTTCGAGCGTGACAACTCGGTCCGCACGATGCGCGAAATTCAAATTGTGAGTAACGTGAATGGAAGTTAATCGCCGCGAGCGATGCAGCTCGTCGATCAAATCCATGATCATCTCGCCGGTTCGAAAATCGAGGCTGCCGGTGGGCTCATCCGCCAGCAGCACGCTGGGATTACCGGCCAAAGCGCGCGCCAAGACGACTCGCTGTTGTTCGCCGCCGGAAAGTTCGCCTGCGCGGTGGGTGGCTCGGTTGCGCAAGCCGACCTCTTCCAAACGCGCCATCGATAGGGGTTCCGCCTGCTGCTGGCTTTGGCCGCGTATCAGCAGGGGCATCATCACGTTCTCGAGCGCCGTGAATTCGGCCAGCAGGGAGTGAATCTGCCAGACAAAGCCAAGCTCCCGGTTGCGGAAGTCCGCAAGCTCATTGGCCGGTAGCTGGCAAATGTCATTCTCACCGAAGTATATCGCACCCTCCGTTGGCCTGTCTAGACCTCCAAGTAGGTGTAATAGCGTACTCTTGCCGCTGCCCGACTCACCCACCAGCGCGAGCTTTTCCCCCTGCGCAACTTCCAGATTGAGACCCGCGAACACCACCAGATCGGCGTCGCCGGAACGGTAGACCTTGGATAGGCCTACGGCGCGAATTGCGGGTTCTACAGTTGGGGACATGCCTCTATCACTATCTTATCGGTAAGCGCAAGCGCCGGTGACGATCTAAGGTTAAATTACGCGAAAACTTCGATGAGAGGGAGCTCCAGCACGGGGTTTTCGGTGCGCAAAACGTCGCCTTTAAATTCGTGAAATCCGAGTTCTGGTGTTGCAATGTAGACGTGATGGCCGACGGGGTCGAACAGCCAAATGTAGCGCAGTCCTTTGGCGAGATGTTCGTCGATTCCTTGACGCACTTCAGTGAATCGGTTGGTAGGGGCAAGAATTTCGATTAACAAAAATGGCGCCGTCGACGGAAGACTGACGTATATATGCGGCCCGGCTGCGGAGA
>DASZMG010000169.1:0-31325 GCA_035551975.1 Candidatus Acidiferrales bacterium
CTCGCAGGCAACAGTAAATTTTGCTCTGGAAGGTAGGTGCGGAATGTTTTTGCCATGTTCGAAAAACTGGCACACTCTCCGGCTCATGTTCAAGCAAATTCAGCGCAACAGAAGGCAATTCTCAGACACACTCCTAGTGGCGAGACCGCCTCGAATCGAATCACCCGGGTGGAACGAATTTCGCGGCGCGGAGCTTTCCAGTCTGCTTTTGAGTCAAAAATAGCGATGCAAGAAACCCAGGTAATCATCGTCGGTGCAGGACCTGTGGGACTGACGCTGGCCATCGATCTGGGGCGTCGTGGCGTGCGCTGCGTTCTGATCGAGCGCAATGAGACGTCCATTCAACTTCCAAAAATGGAGCGATGCAATGCCCGGACCATGGAAATTTACCGGCGGCTGGGAATTGCCGAAAAAATTCGCGATGCGGGACTGCGGCGAGACGCGCCGATGGATGTTTTCCTGGCCACGTCCATGGCCGATCCGGCGCTCGTGCATTTGCCGTATCCCTCGGTTTTGGAAGCAAAGGAACAGATCGCCGCACGAAATGACGGACAGCTTGTGGAGCCATACCAGCTCATTTCTCAGTACACGCTCGAGCCACTGCTGCGCAAGATTGCCGAATCGCTGCCGAGCGTTACGGTGCATTTTGGGCGGGAGCTCATAAGTTTCACGCAGGATGATGCTTCGGTTTCCGCCTGCGTGCGCACAGCAGCGGGAGCGGAGCAAATGCTGCGCGGCGCTTTTCTGGTGGGCTGCGACGGCGGATCGAGCACGGTCCGAAAACAACTCGGGATCCAGCTTCAGGGCGAAGGAAACATTCGCAAATTGCGGCAGGCTCTCTTTCACTGCGAAGAGCTGTACGAGCGGATCCCCATGGGCAAAGGGCGGCATTACCACATTGCGGACGGACCGCTCTTCCCTTTCATCATCCTACAAGACAGCACACGCCATTGGACTTTGCACGCTGCGGCCGCGAGCGATGCAGAAATGGCAACGATTTTTCGCAAGGCCATCGCGATGCCGATTTCGTTCGAGATGATTTCCGTCAACGAATGGACCCAGCACCTGCTCTGCGCCGATCATTACTCGCAAGAACGCGTGTTTATTGCCGGTGACGCAGCTCATCTGGTGATACCAACGGGTGGGCTCGGCATGAACACCGGCGTGGGCGATGCCACGGATTTGGCCTGGAAACTTTGGGCCACGCTTGAGGGCTGGGGAGGCCCCCACTTGCTCGCGTCATACGAAGCCGAGCGGCGTCCGATCGGCTTGCGCAATGTGAAAGCGTCTCGGGCGGCGATGATGGGGCGGCTCGGCTGGCGGGCGGCATATGCCCCTTGCATTGAGGAAAGCACGCCCGAAGGGATTGCGGCGCGCGCCGAAATGGCGCGGCGGTTCGATGTGGAACAGCGCAAGGTGACGGAAATTTTAGGAATCGAGGCAGGCTATCGGTACGTGAATTCTCCCATCATCTGGCCGGAAGCGGGCGAGGGACCAGATCCAGACAATCCCCAATACGTTCCTACAACCTGGCCAGGAATACGATTGCCACACGTCTGGCTTGACGATGGTTCGGCGCTACACGATCACGTCGGCCCCGGCTTCACTCTTCTTCAACTCGGCGAAACAAATGTGGATACGAAACCGCTGGAACTCGCATTTGAATCGTTCCACGCGCCTTTGGGGAAATTGGTCGTCGGTAACAAGGCTGCGCGAGAGATATATGGTTGCGACCTGTTGCTGGTCCGGCCGGATTTGCACGTAGCCTGGCGCGGCAACCAACTTCCCGATGATCCGTTCGCGACTGCGAAACGAGTATTGGGCTTTAGTGGTCCGCTTTGAACCGGCTTTTTAGTCTCACCTAAGAAGATTTAAAGCTTCGGCGCGAATGGTCGAATCTTATAAACGAGGGTTCCTTCCATTTCCGTGGGCAACGCGCCGCATTCCATTCAATCGATCCAGGTCAGTAAGACATCGGGCGATGAAACAGCGTTCTATAGAAAGCTGCTCGACAACCTCTATGACGGCGTCTACTTCGTCGATCTGAAGCGCACGATCACCTACTGGAATCTTGGCGCCGAACGCCTGAGCGGTTACTCCGCATCCGAAGCAATCGGCAAGAGCTGCTTCGACAATTTTTTGATGCACGTCGATGAGACGGGTTGCGCTCTTTGCGTTCACGGCTGCCCGCTCCGGCGCACCATGACGGACGGACAACTACGCGAAGCGGAAGTTTATCTTCGCCACAAGCTGGGCCATCGCGTTCCGGTGTCGGTACGCGCCGCGCCAATCAGAGATGAAGCTGGGCGCATCACTGGCGCGGTGGAAGTATTTACCGACATTACCGCGAAGAAAATTGTTGAGCGCAGAGCGGGCGAACTCGAGGGACTGGCATATCTTGATCCGTTGACGGGCACTTATAACCGCCGGCTGATGGAACTGAAGGTGCAGCAATCTCTGGAAGAAGTGCAGCAGTTCGCTCGCGGCGTCGGCTTGCTGATGCTGGATGTGGACGACTTCAAACAGGTGAACGATACGTGGGGCCATGAAGCAGGTGACCTGGCGCTCCAAGGCGTAGCACGGACGCTGCTCGGGTCTTTGCGCCCTACCGATCTGGTTGGGCGATGGGGCGGCGAGGAATTTCTGGTTATTCTTGTAAACATGCAGGCAAACGGCACCGAACTAAGAAAAATCGCAGAAAGATGCCGGACGCTGATCGATCGCAACAGTGTTCCGGCCCCGCGAGGGAGTGTTCAAATAAGCGTTTCTGTCGGGGCAACGCTCCTGGCGGCCGAGGATACAAGTCAAACGGCCCTTAGGCGAGTCGATGAACTGTTGTACCGCAGCAAGGCCGCTGGCCGGAATAAGAGCACTGTAGGCTAGGGGAAAAGTCACCTAGCGGAATTCTTGAAATGGAGGGCAACCCACTCTTCTGTTAACGCCAAGAGTGGGTTGTCCGAGGCGATGCCGCTGGAATCACGCTGAGGCGGGCACGGCCGCTTCCATCAGCGGACGCACTTCAATGGTGCCCATGCGCGCTGACGGAACGCGCGCGGCAATGCCGGTGGCCTCGTCGAGGTTCTTCGCCTCAATCAGGTAGTAGCCCCCGAGTTGTTCACGCGTTTCGGCGAAGGGACCGTCAATAACAAGCTGTTTGCCGTCTCGAACACGCACGCTGGTAGCCGTGGACACCGGCTGCAACGGCGCGCCAGTGACGTAATGGCCGCTCGACTTGATCTGTTCGGTGAACTGGCCGTAGTCACTAAACAACTGCTTGCGTTCCGCGTCGGACATCTTGCCGCGGTTTTTCTCGTCATCGTAGATCAACAGAATGTATTTCATAGGGTGTTCCCTCCTACTGGTTAAACGAATGGCCAGCGCCAGAATCGACAGGCAGGCGTAAAAATCTTTACAATCGAGGCCATGCCCGAACAAGCTGCCGCCGCGATCGATTCCCTCTACCGAACCGAGTGGGACCGCATTCTGGCGACCCTCATCCGCATTCTAGGCGATTTCGACCTGGCAGAAGAAGCGGCGCAGGAGGCCTTCGCGGTCGCCGTCGATCAATGGCCCACAACTGGCGTTCCGGAGTTTCCTCGCGCGTGGATCATCCAGACCGCGCGAAACAAGGCGATTGACCGCATCCGCAGGCGAACCCGCTTTGAGGAAAAGATGGAATGGTGGGGTGTCGCGGAGCGGAGCGAACCCGCGCTGGAGCCGAATTACGACTCTACGGAGATCGAAGACGACCGTCTCCGCTTGATCTTTACCTGTTGCCATCCTTCGCTCGCGCTCGAAGTGCAAGTGGCCCTAACGCTGCGCACGTTGGGCGGACTCGGAACCGACGAAATCGCCCGCGCTTTCCTTGTGCCGCCGGCGACCATGGCCCAGCGGCTGGTTCGCGCCAAGCGCAAAATCCGCGACGCACGCATTCCGTACGAAGTGCCGGGCACCGAGGACCTGGCAGAGCGCCTGGGTTCGGTGCTGACGGTCATTTATCTGATTTTTAACGAGGGCTATGCCCCGACACGCGGAGGGCCTCTGGTTCGCGCCGATCTGTGCGCCGAGGCCATTCGCCTGGCGCGGCTGCTGCGTTCGCTGCTCGGACCAAATCCGCCTACCGAGGCCACCGCGCTCCTGGCCATGATGCTGCTGCACGATTCGCGGCGCGAGGCGCGGCTGAACGATTCGGGCGAACTAGTCACACTGGAAGAGCAGGACCGCAGCAGGTGGAATCATCGGCAGATCGCTGAAGCTCTGCCGCTGGTGGAGGAAGCACTGCGTGGCGGCCCGGCTCCTTATACGTTGCAAGCAGCCATTTCGGCGCTGCATTGCCAGGCAGCTCGTGCGGAAGATACCGACTGGGCGCAAATCGTGCGGCTTTACGATCTGCTCGAGCAAGCGCAGCCTTCGCCCATCGTGTCACTGAACCGCGCGGTAGCGGTGTCGATGGCGCAGGGACCCGAAGCAGCGCTGTCACTGATCGAGGACTTGGCATCGGCTGGAACTTTGGAGAACTACCATTTGCTTCACGCCGCCCGAGCGGACGTGCTGCGCCGGATGGGATCAAAAGAGGAATCAGCCAAGAGCTATTCGCGCGCCATTGCGCTGGCTGGAAACGAAAGCGAGAGAAACTTTCTGGTGCGGCGGCTGCAGGAAGTACAGACCTCGGAAGCTAGCAGGTTATTGGGAAGCGCCGGTTGAGGAAGCGTAGGTCGCAGAGCGTGCGGTGTCTTTGGCGACGAAGTAATTGCGCTGGTAGAGATTGTGGTAAATCCGGCCAGCAACCTCAGAAGCATGCGGTCCGCTAATGATGCGCGCGCCGCCGTGCAACAACACGACGATCACTATCTTCGGATTGGCCTGATCGGCGTAGGAAGCGAACCAGCCCAAACGCCCACCCACACCTTCATCGTTGCAGGTGCCGGTTTTCCCCAGAGCCTGTTCGCCGTCGTAGGGATCGTAACTGCGCTTGGCCGTGCCGTAGAGAACCGCAGCGAGCATGCCCTCGCGAATGTCTGGAATGATTGGCTGGATATCGAATTGCTCGCGAACTCGAGGCGCAAAATTCTCACGCGCTTCCTGCGTACGCGGGTACTGCAAATAATATTGCGTGCCGCCATTCGCCAACATGGAGACGAGCGAAGCGAGTTGGAATGGCGTGATGCGAATGCCGGAGCCGAAACTTGACATGCGGGCCACACCACCGAAAAACGGCGGATGAGACGGCAGCGAACCTGGTTGCTCCTCTGGGATTTCGTAGCCAACTCGCTGGCCCAGGCCGAACATGCTGTCGTATTTGATGACGCGATCGAAACCGAGCCGCGTTCCTACCGCCTCAAAGAAATTGTTGTTGGAGTGCGCCATGGCCTCGGTAAGGTCCATGTAGCGCCGGCGCTTTACTTCGATCATGGTGTCGCGATTGATCACGCCTTCGGAAAGCCCCGCCAGCGCAATAAAAGGCTTGATGGTAGAGCAGGGTTCAAAACCGGAGGAAAAGGCCATCTTCTGATCGACGATGGTGAGAATACGGCCGGTCGAGGGGTCGACGGCGACCACCGAGCCCTTTTCGCGTCCAAGGGCTTCGAGGGCAATCTGCCGGACCATCGGATCGTCGTAGGCAGCGATATCGTCCTTGCCCGGATCAGATGCTGAGATGAATGGCAAATGGAAACGGTGCTTCTTAGTGGATTTGGAGGCGGACTTCTGTGCCCGAGGATGAGGCCGGGGGCGAGGACGAGGCGCGCCAGATGCGGCGCTTAGGGCGCCTGCAAGAAAGAGGCAAAAAACAACGATCGCAGATCGCAGAGCTGGGTTTCGCTCCATAGTCCCGTGAGGCGGGTTGCCCTGAGGCAACAACGCAAGTGTTTTTGATGAGCCGGAACCGAGTTTAAGGAATTGTGACATCGTCGCGCAACAGAAATTAGCGCACGTTGGTTCGATGCAGCAATGGGATAAGCGGACAGCTGGCAGCGAGGACAGTAGCGCATCCGCTGGCTCATGGACCTTTCTAGATCAGTCGCTCGATTCGCCCACGAGCCTAACTTTTGTCGCGAGCGACGCGTGTGTTAGACTTCGCGGATGGCTCTTGCTGAAGATTTGTGCGAGAGCCGATGAGTGGGACTTCGGGCTCTGTGCAACGATTCCCCGCGAACCCCGCCAGGCCCGGAAGGGAGCAACGGTAACGGGTCAGTCTCGTGTGCCGCGGATTACCCGAAGTTCCTCTGATCGCGGCATCTTCGTTTGAATCCGTTCCGTTTCCCGACGAAAATAAAGCAGCAACCGCCGCGCGAGCGGAGTAAACATATTGGCGTGTTGTGGAATCCGAGTTTTAGCGAGAGCGAATGAGCTATAAGGTGATTGCCCGGAAGTACCGGCCACAAACGTTTGCGGACCTTGTCGGCCAGCAGCATGTGACCAAGACCCTGGCGAATGCGATCCGGTCAAATCGCGTGGCACACGCCTACATTTTCTCCGGCGTGCGTGGCGTGGGGAAGACGACCACCGCGCGAATCCTGGCCAAAGCGCTCAACTGCGTAAAGGGTCCGACCATCGAACCGGACAACACCTGCGATGCGTGCCGCGAAATCGCCGCCGGGACTTCACTCGATGTGATCGAGATCGACGCCGCATCGAATCGTGGCATCGACCAGATTCGCGAACTGCGTGAGATGGTCCGCTACGCGCCGGCATCGAGCCGATACAAGGTAGTGATCCTCGACGAAGCGCATCAGTTGACCGACGAAGCTTCGAACGCGCTGCTGAAAACTCTCGAAGAACCTCCCGAGCGCGTGGTTTTCGTGATGGCTACAACTCAGGCGGAGGATCTGGCGGATACGATTAAGTCCCGCGCGCAATTGTTTCAGTTTCGGGCACTGACCTTTCAGGAGATCGCCGGCGAAATCGAGCGCGTGGTGAAAGCAGAGAATTTGACGATCGACTCCGGCGCTGTGGCAGTACTGGCCCGCGCGGCCGAAGGCAGCCTGCGCGACGGGCTTTCGCTGCTGGAGCAGGCTATCGCCTATGGGGGCGACGCTATCACCGATAAGCAAGTGCGCGAACTGCTGGGCGTAGTTGCGGAAAGTATGCTGGATGAGCTGGTTGAGGCCATCGCCGAGCAATCGGCCCAACGCGCGCTTTCCCTGGTGCACCGCTTAATCGCGGAGGGACAAAATCTGCAGCACTTCTGCCGGGAATCGATCCGCCATTTCCGCAACTTGCTGGTGGCGCGCGTCTGCGGCGCGGATTCGAATCTGATCGCCGCTCCCGACGACGAGCGCCCGCGGCTGGCCAAACAGGCAGCGCAGTTCGGCGAAGAGGATCTGACGCGCTTCTTCAATATCCTGCTGGTCACCCACGACGATTTGCGGGGAAACCCGGATCCGCGGCTGCACCTTGAATTGGGACTGCTGAAGCTGATCAATGCCCAGCGGCTCGCGCCACTGGAAGAAATCCTGGGAGACTTGCGCGGAGGCGAAACGCCGCGAAGCCCGAAGCCGCCCGCGCCACCTGCGCCTACGCGCGCCGCAAGCGCGTCGGCGTCCGGTGCCACATCCTCGAGCCAAAGTGCTGCGGCGAAGTCGCCATTTAGTTCTGCGCCGTCAACGCAGGCATCGACGCAGGTCTCGTCACCATTTGCGTCCGCTGCGCCGGCCAGCACCGCGAATCAAAGCGAAGTAGCCTCGCCGTTCGCTTCCGGCGCTTCGAGCGCTTCAACCGGAGCAGCAGCGCGCACGTCGCCTGCGCCAAAGACCGAAGCGGCTGCCGCACCAGTTGCGGCGATTATGGAAACGCCGCGCTTTAGCGCGCCGCCTGCATCAACTCCTGCACCGCGCGGCGCTGCAAACGGGCCAATCGCCGCGGCAGCGGTTGCCGTTTCAAGCGCTCCCGCCTCATCGCCTGTCTCGTCGCCTGCTGTGGCAGAGCCGTCGAGACTAGCCGGACCGGCTACCGAGAATGCGCGCGGTGGTTTGGGCGACGCGCAAATCGATGCCATCAAAGCGGCTCTGCAAACACAAAAATTTTTATGGTCCATGGTCGAACAAGCGACGCGCTGGGAAATCGAAGGCTCGGAGCTGCATCTTTTTTTCCCGACCGAGAGCCGCGCACTCGCGGAAATGCTGCAAGCGCGCGATCCGATGGAACGTTTACGCACAGTTTTGAACCAGGTGGTAGGCCACCCGCTGCGCGTGTGTGTTAAACTGGATGCGAACGCGAAGCCAGTCGGAGCGTCGCGGGGTTCGGAGCTGCGCTCTCGATTTGAACAAGATCCGATCGTTAGGACGATGCTCGAGAAATTCGGGGGACAAATCTCGAAAGTGAAACGTCCGGGCGAGGAATAAACCATGGAAGTCAAAGCACTGCAGCAGATGCTCTCGCAGTTCCGGCAAGTGCAGGAAAAACTCGAAAAGCAGATGGGGGAAATCGCGGTGGAAGCAACCGCCGGCGGTGGCATGGTCACCGTAAAGATGAACGGCCAGAAACAACTGGTCAACGTCCACATCGAGCCGGAAGTGTTCAAGAGCAAGGATCAGGAGATGCTGCAAGAGCTGATGCTGGCCGCGGTGAATGACGCATCGCGGCGTGTCGACGAAGAACTCTCGAAACAGGTGAAAGATCTGACCGGAGGGTTTTCCGGTCTAATGGGGAAAATTCCGGGATTGTTTTAGCTCCGCCCTGAACAGGATTTTTCCCAGCGATATTTCCGCGGTCGATTTCCGAATTCCTCCCGATTCCCTTATTATTGTGAATTCCAACTACGAGCCTGTGCCGGCTTCCCCGGTAGGAGCGCGAGCAGATGCCTGATTTTGCGCCGTCGGTAAATCGACTGATTGATGAACTGAAGCGCTTGCCCGGAATCGGGCAGAAGACCGCGCAACGCTTGGCATTTTTCCTCCTGCGCGTGGACCGCGGGCAGGCCCTCGCGCTTTCCGACGCGATTCGCGAAGCGAAGGAAAAAGTGCGTGAATGCTCGATCTGCAACAATATTACCGACACGGACCCGTGCCATTTCTGCTCGAGCGCCACGCGTGATCCTTCGGAAATCTGCGTGGTGGAGGAAGCCACGAATATTCAGGCGGTGGAGAAAACGCGGCAATTCAGCGGTCTGTATCACGTGTTGGGTGGAGCGCTCTCGCCGCTGCAAGGCATCGGGCCGGACCAGCTCAAGATCAAGAGCCTGATCGAGCGGCTGAAGGGCGGCACAGTTCAGGAAATCATTGTCGCTACCAATCCCACGGCGGAGGGCGAGGCAACAGCCGTCTACTTGTCCAAGCTGATCAAGCCGCTGGGCGTGCGCGTCACGCGAATTGCCATGGGCATTCCGGTCGGCTCCGACCTTGAATACGCCGACGAAGTAACCATGTCGAAAGCCATGGAAGGCCGCCGCGATCTGTAGTTGATTGATCTTCTGCCGAGGTTCCCCGAAAAGATTTACCTGCATCGCCAGCCGTGTTAGATTCTCGCCGCTCGCCCAGCAACCAGGAGGATTCAGCATGAAAGCGAAATTTTGGGCAATGGCGCTGGCGTTGGTTATGTTCGGCGTCGCGGGAACCGCATCGGCGCAGTTTGTGGAAAAGAAGACGGTCAGCCTCGCGCTCGCGAAGAAAATGGCCGCCGCGGCAGAAGCGGAAGCCACCAAGAACAATTGGGCCATGGTGATCACCGTGGTCGACGACGGCGGAAACATCGTTTACATTGGCCGCATGGACGGCGCGCAAATTGGCAGCATTGAAGTCTCGCAAGGGAAAGCGCACACAGCGCTCGCATTCCGGAGGCCGAGCAAGGCTTTCCAGGACCTCGTGGATCAAAACCAGGCGCACCTGGTTACGCTCCCGCACATCACCGCGGTTCAAGGCGGCTTGCCGATCATGCTGGAGGGAAAAGTGGTGGGCGCCATCGGCGTGAGCGGAGGCAGCAGCGCGCAGGATGAGCAGTGCGCTCAGGCCGGAATCAACGCGATCGGCGAAAAGTAGACCGCAAGGGCCACTCGGTGAGAACTTTCGCGCGCTGACGACAGGCTGCTTTAGTCGCGTGCCACTTTTTCGCGCTTGGACGAATCCGTCTTCTGGGCTTCGTCT
Organism: Candidatus Acidiferrales bacterium; assembly: GCA_035551975.1. Taxonomy (GTDB): domain Bacteria; phylum Acidobacteriota; class Terriglobia; order Acidiferrales; family UBA7541; genus Palsa-295. Next base: position 10,080 of record DASZMG010000169.1, read on the forward strand.
TTCAGTTCGGCCTTCTCGCTTTTACGGTGCAGATCGAGTCCGAATGAAGGGTGATCCTTGGTCCCGGTCACTTTGATCGGCAGGCTGGTGCCCATGCCGTTCTTGCCTTTGAAGAACGGATCGACCGCTCTCAGGAAGAACGATTTCGGGCCAGTGACCGTCTGCGAGAGCTTCGCTTTCATCGCCAGATTTCCGTAAAAGTCCAGCGCGCCGGAATCCATGTTGTAGTTGCCCAGAAGAGAAATATCGGCTCCAGGTACGGCGAAGTTCAGGCGGGAGAAAGTCACCTTGCTGTCGTCCATCCTGAAATCCGCGTCCAATTCGGAGACGGCTGTCAGATCCATGTCCTTGGGTTTGCCCTCCGCCCGACGGCTCAAGGAGTCAATTTTCCCCTGCACAGAGTCGCTGGTGAATTCCGCGTCGGAGACGCCGAATTTGCCGTCGATCCTCAACCGGTCGATAAGGTCGGCGTTCCCCTCCGGAATCAGAATGTTCGCCCTAAGTTTGGCGTTCCCGGTCATCACCGGCGGATCCGATTTGACAGCGAGCGCCAATAAATCCTCGATGCGCGCCGAGTTTGAAACCGTATCCATAACAATGGTGCGGCCCTTCACCTGCTTATACTCGTCCACAACTTCGCCCTTTGTAAGCAGGGTCGTGTGACCGAATTTCGCGTTCACGCTGTTGAGATAAGTATTGCCGTTAGTGCCATCGACAACCGCGTTGAAATCAGTATGCAGCGCGAAAGAACGATCGCTGGTACGCAGGGCAAAATCAGGAATATCGGTGGTCCCTTCTACCTTCAGGTAGTCGAGTGGTCCTGAAAAGTTCCCCACGGAAGAGAGAGTTCCCTTCAAGCCTTTCAACGTCGCCATATCGGCATTCGTAAAGGTGTAATTGGCCGCGACTGGCGTCTGGCTGGGATCATCGGCTTCCCACGGCCCGAACTTGCCAACGCAATGAATTTCACCCCGCGGCACAGGATTGGTGAGGAGCGCCTGAAAAACCGCAGGGCTGCTAAAGTCGAAATTCTTCATTTCGAGTTGGTGAATTTCAAACTGTTTGGGCGGCTTGGTATCGGTGCGCAGGATCGTGATGTTGGCTTGGTCCGCGGTAATGCGTGCAATCGTCACCGGAAATTTCTTGGAAAGATCGGCGTCTGTTCCGTGGATCATTGGCTTTCCGCCGGGATACCGCGGCGGCGTGTTAATACGCAGACCACCGAGCACCACCCGAGAAACCGTCAGTCGCGGGCTAAACAGGCTGCCGAAGCTGGCGTACACATTGATGGTGCTGATCTCAATGAGCGGCGGAATGTCGGTCCGGCCCTGGTGGCGCATCACCAGGCCGTCAATGACCATGTGAATCCTTGGATAAACGGAAACATGAAAACCAGCGAACTGGATGGAGCTCTTGAAGCGAGCGCGCAGGTAGTCCTCGGTGCGCTTCTCGGCGAGACGATGAAGGGTGGGCGCTACAGCGTACAGCGCAACTAGAAACGCAACAAACAGCAGGGCTAGCACCGAAATAACCCAAGTGCGAACAACTGAATAGCGAATTTTCATTGTGCGCCGTCCGCGTAGACCGCAGGCGCGAAGGTGGGAATACAGTATAACACTGGCAGCGATACCCGGTCTTGTGCTATTTGAAAATACAGTTTCGGACGGACGCGCAAAGACGCTGCGCTCGGTTCCAGGGCCAAAATTGCGCCGTTAGAGCTTCAGAAGCGACTCCGCATTGCGGTGCGCGATTTTCTCCAAGTCCTCATTGCTGACAGGCAGGCTATCCAGGAACTTGCGTCCGACCGTATTCGGACTAAACGGGTAATCCACCGAAAAAAGGATGCGGTCCGCGCCGACCACCTGCAGCATGCAAAGAAACGGCGGGAGACTGAAGTATCCGCTGGTGGTGAGCCAGAAATTCTCCTGGAAATAGTCACCCAGCTGCTTTTTCAGATTCAACGCGCCACGCGAGAAAACCATCTGAGATCGCGCGAGTGAAAACGGAATATTTTCGCCCATGTGGCCGATGATCATCTTTAGCTTAGGGAAACGATCGAATAAACCACTGACGATGAGCCTTAAACTGTGCAAGCCCGTTTCCACGTGCCAGCCCCATCCCGCCGTTGAAAGGAAAAAGCCGAGCTGGCCCAGCCCGCTGAAATAGGCGTCCATTACCGGTTTTGGGGGAGGCGCGGGGTGGAGATAAATGGGAACATCGAGCGATTCTGCTGCTTCAAAAAAAGGTGTGAATTTCGGATCGTCGAGAAATTGGCCGTTGACGGTGCCATTAACCATCACGCCCTTGAATCCCAGTTTTGCACAGCGATTGAGCTCCGCAGCGGCCGACTCCGGGTCCTGCAAGGCCAAGGTGCAGAAAGCGGCGAAGCGGTCAGGGCGCGCCTTCACCGCGGAAGCCAGAATATTGTTTGCGTCCCGGGCCACCGCTTGCGCCTCGGACGATTCCATCCGATCAATGGGGCTCGCCGAGATCGAAAGCACCTGCATGCTGATGCCGGCTGCGTCCATATCGGCAACGCGCGCGTCACCGACATCAAGCAGCTTCGCGTGCAGCGATTGAATGTAGGCGTTTGAAGAAAGAGCAGCCTGCCCGTCGGATGAGGCCTTCACGATCGCCGGCGTGGTTATATGTTCTTCCAGCGTTATGATTCGCATCGGGACATGATACACGGCCCGCGGGCGAGTCCGGATCAATTTTGATGCGCCGCTCCATCGTCCTGCGCTTTAATGAAGCGGTTATTTTAAGTACCACGCCGAAAGGTATAACCGATTGCAACGGAAAATTCGGGCACCCAAGGGCTGCTGAAGTAGCTCATGTTTTTGACGTAGCGGATATCCACTTGGGGACGAATGAAAACTGATTTGTAGACATTGTAGCCGACCCCGCCCGAGAGATGCAGTTCCAGATAATTGGCGCCGCTTGCAGCAGCCGTCGTCGATTGGCATCCCTGGGGGAATGTGGCGCAAAATTGGGGCGTGTAGTAAAAATTGATGTTCGCGCGGCCTATCCCGCCCTGAAACTCAGGACTGAATCGCCCAATTGATCGCTCGTAAACAGCATTCACATCGTAAAAGTTCGGTCGATAGGTAAGTCCGGCGTAAGGTCCGCGGTTTCGGAATGAAACCTCGGCTCCGATCCCTAGATTGTGGAAGAAAATCACATCCCCGCCGATCGTATCGAACAATCCGCCTAAGCTCGGCGCGTTGTAGACCATTCCCCCGCCGAGTGTATTCAGTGGACCAACCGAGCCATCGATGGCCGTGCCGAAGCCGACGTATCCGCTGGCCACAATCTGGGCGCGCGTGCAGGTTGCTATTGCAAACAGAATTAGCATTGCGAAGGCGAATCTCAGAAATCCGCGGGACAAAATAAGTACCCTCCTGTTCAATTAGTTGCCATGGGTGAGACGAGTTACCATGCCTGAGACGTATCGCATCCGGTCTTGGTTGTCCTTCCGAGCTTAAACATTCCATCCCAGACCGCACCGAAGTGTCATTTCGCGTTTGCGCACAGGACGGGTATGTGGCTCGACCGCGCCTCTACCCGGTGCTAGGCTAGAATTCCCCTATAGGGAAGGAAGCACGTGAACGAAACTCTACCATCCGCCGATCCGGGCGCACAAAAGCGACGCAGCACACGCATCGCGCAAGCCGTACCTATAAGTGTCGCCGGCGTCGACGCGCTCGGGCAGCCCTTCAAAGAGCGAACCACCACGGTAATGGTGAACTGCCACGGCTGCAAATACCAGTCGAAGCACTACGTTCCCAAGAATTCGGTGGTTACGCTCGAAATACCGAGGATGGAACCAGCTTTCCCGCCGCTCATCGTGCAAGGACACGTAGTTTGGGTGCAGCGGCCGCGCACTGTCCGCGAACTGTTCCAGATCGGCCTGGAATTCGAGACCGCCGGGAATGTTTGGGGTATCGCTTTCCCTCCCGAAGACTGGTTCCCCGCTGAAGACGACAAGGCTGCGGCAGGAAGTGCGGCAAGCTCCGAAGAAATTGACATGGACGTGGAGGTGGAAAAGCACGAACCCGGGCCAGTGGGGGTGTCGACGCCTGGTAGTCCCGACTCATCTTCGGCGCCAGAAGCGTCTTCCGCGCCAGGGCTAACCGCCACTGGCGGTGCAGGCTCCTCCGCTACCAGCGAGTCAAAGATTCATGTGATGCCCTCGCCGGTGATGTCGACGAGCGAAGCTCAGGCTGCGATCGCAAGGCAAATGGCCCAAATCGTTGCCGAGGCGAAAGAAAGCCTGGATAAGACTCTGCGGCGCGGCGCTCTTACCGCAATCAATGAAGAAATGACCGTGGTGCGCCAGCAGCTCGACGCGCAGATGCACGAAACCGTCGAGCGAGCGATGAAGGCCTCGATGGAGCGCATCTCCGAGTCCGAGGTCAAGAAACTGGTGCAGCAGGTGGCGAACAAGGCTGCCGCGATCGTCGAAGAAGCGCGTCTGGCTAGCGAAGCGCAGGTCGCGCAGATCGATACCCGAGTCCGTGAGGCCGTCAAGCAGGCCACCACCGAAGCCGCCGAGCAGGCCGCCAATCGAGCTACCAGCCAAATGGCCGCGGCAGCCGAAGAAATGCGAAAGGCCGCTGAGGCGAATTTACAAGCGGTGGAAGAACGAACGCGAAAAGCCTCGCAGGAAGCGGTCAGCCAAGCCGCTGCGATCACTGATGAGGCCCGCCGCGCAGCCGAAGCGGATCTCCGCACAGCCGAGGAGAATATCCGCAAAACGGCGGAAGACGCCGCCAGGCTCGCCGCCAACCGCGCCATCCAGCAGACCGTCTCCCAGGACTTAAGGCAAGCCGTGGAAGAGGTAGTGCAGCGGATTATCGCCGAGCGCGAGACGAAAGTTCCCTCGCTGCAAGTGCTTTCCTCTCCTGAAGCGGCGCAAGCGCATCTCGATGAGTGGAAGAAGACTCTGACGCAAGCCGCCGAAGAAGCGCGCCAGCGTGTGGCCCAGGAATCTCACGCAGATGCGGAAGCCGCCAGCAGCAAGTTGCGTGAAGAAATCGAGACAATCGCCGCGAGATCGTCCGCGAAAGTGGGCGAAAAGCTGGCGGAAGTTTCGCAGGTCACGCTGGCAAGCGCTGAACGCGAAATCACTGAACGGGGCACAGCTTTGCGCATGGCCCTGAATGAGGTGATCTCCCAAGCAAACGTCTCTGTCGAATCGTTCCGTTCCGGGTTGGCGCAACAACGGGCTGAGGCCGAGCGCGCCAGGGCGCTCCTCCATGAGGCTTCCGAATCCGCCATCGAGCAGACCCGGCAGCGCATTGGGCAAGTGGCCACGGAAGAGGGCCAGTCGATTGGGCATTTGATGGAAGAACTCATCGCGCAACGCATTCAGTCTATCGACCCGATTCTGACCAGCGCCGCGGAAAACGTAATGCAGCGTTATTCGGGCGAGATCGAGCAGAAGATCGGATCGAAGGTTGCGGAAGCGCGCCGCGCCGTTTCCGAAATCACCGATGCCGCCGGACGCGCGAACGAACTTCAGAACCATTTGCAACAGCGGCTTTCTGAGGCCGCTGCGCAGGCTGCGAATATTCAGGATTCGATCCAATCCCGGATGCACCAGGTGACCGATGCGGCTGTGCAAAAGGCCGTCTCCGAAATCACCGGTACTCAGCAAGAGTTTGAGCGGTTGCGAACCGAATTGCACCAGCACGTGCAGCAAGTCTCGCAAGACCTGGCGCAGCGCAAAAGTGGCGCCCTCGAATATATTCAGCAAGCCTCTACTGAGGCGGTGGAGTCTGCCCTATCGAGACTCGCCGGGGCCTCGCATGAAGCGGACCGGCTACAGGAGGCCATTCGCAGCCAGGTTGAACAAGCTTCCGGGCAAGTGGCTTTGATCGAGCATGCGGCGCGCGAGAAAGTACAGCGCGAATCCGATGCGGCGGTGCAAAAGGCCGTTTCGGAGCTGGCGTTCGTGGGCCAGGAAGTTGTGCGCCTGCAGGACGCTTTGCGCGCGCAGAAAGAGCAAGCGGCCGAAACAGCCGACGAAGCTGCACAGGTAGCTCGGCAGAAAATTGAGGAAGTATCTGGCGCCATGGTGCAAGAGGCTCTGTCCTCTCTGCAAAATGCAGCTGCCCAGGCGCAGCAGGCATCCGCAGCTACCGAGCAAGCCGCGGGAATTGCCCGGGACAAAGTTCAAGAAGTCACTCGCGGAACGGTGCAAGAGGCGTTGTCCTCTCTGCAAGGTGCTGCCGCTGAGGCTCTGCAGGCACAAAAAAGCATTCGCGAGCAAACGCAGCATGCGGAAGGACAATTCACGGAACTGCAGCAGCGTTTGCGCGAACAGGTGCGAACCTCGCTGGAACAAGAGGGACATGAATCCCTCGACCGGCTGCGCCACGAAGCCGCCAAGCTGCCCACGGAATTGGAAGCTGCTTGCCGCGGCAGCATTACGCGGATGGAAGAGGAACTCGATCAGAAGAGTTCCGAAATGCAGCACTCCGCTTACGAAGCTCTGCTGAAGACTTCTGAGTGGTATCAAAAGAAGGCGCAAACCTCCATGCAGTCGACGATGGAGCGCGTCGTCGAGCAATCGTCGAACAGCATGACCGAAAAAGCGCGCGATATTTCCACGCTCTTCGCGTCCGAACTCGAACATTATCATCGCGACTTCGTGAACCACGGCCGGGAAACTCTCGATGAAACCGCCAAGGAAGCCATCGACCGCGGCCGTTCCAAGCTGAACGAATCCGTCGAAATCGCCAGCGCTACCGTTACCGATCGCGTGCAACATTTGATGCACGAGGCGCTGCAGCGTTTCCAGCAAACCTCGCACGAGGCTATCGAAAAATCGCAGACCGAAATAAAACGGACCTACGAAGGTTCCCTCGAGGAGTTCCAGAAGCGCATCGACGATAAGATGACCCTGGGCGTCGAGCAGGCCACCACCTACCTGCAATCTCAGCTGATCCCTCTGATGGAATCCTGGGAGGACAAGCGCCAGGTGGAAGAGCATGAATGGACCGAACAGCTCAAGCAATCGGCCGATGACTCCATCGCTTCCTACAAGGCGCGTCTTGAGAACACCACTAACGGCTGGCTGCTCGCTTCCGCGGCGACGTTGGGACAAAATTCGCAAGCGGTGCTTGACAGCCTGTCCAAAGCCGCCGAAAAGCAGTTGCGCGAGACCTGCTCCCGTGTGCTCGCCGGCATGGCCGACATACTAAAGGAACGCCTGCTCGGCATCTCCGTGGCCTGCACCGAGGAAACCGAAGAACGGAAGTCGTAGAGTTCCCAATCAATTATTTCTAGCCGCGCATTTTCGTACCACTGTGGGCAAGCCTGTATAATATTTGAAGTATGTCGAACCAGTCTTATCTCAGCGTGTGGTGTAAGAATTTTTCGGAAGAGCGCATCCTCGAAGATTTCGAGAAGTTTCTCGGCACGGTTCCCTTCTCGGCCACCAAACCCGGTTTCACGTATCTGATCGTTCGCGCCATTGACTCCTCCGAATCCCCGTTGCTGGAGCAGGATCTGCGTTCCGTGCCGCTCGATGCGGCCGGCATCATCGAACTCGCTAAGGATTACCTGCATAGCGACGTTTCCTATGAAGTGGAATCCTCTTGGGACTTGTGGGTGCTGGACGCGCAGGGCAAGTGGAAGAGCGAGCCGCAGTCGCTCCAACTCTTGTGCCACGGCGAAGATTACGACGATGGCTTCTGGCGCGAGAACGGCCACTTGCAGGCAAATCTCGGATTCGAGCACCTCTTCACTGGCCACGCCAACCTGCTGGGCATGAGAAAGGGACAGCGCGCCCCGGCGCAGAGCATTGAAGAGGCGCGCTTTATCGAAACGATGGCTTGGCCGGAAAACTTGCAGCGGTATCAGGAGAAAACCAGGGAGAACATCAAGAAGCTGCTCGACTGGGCCAGGAAGATCGAAAAAGCCGTGCCTGTCGACCGGCTCAAGCTCTGGTCCGAGGGCGAAGAGAACTTCGAGGCGCGAATGGAAGAAATTCTGGTGGCGCACTGAGAGCGTGCCCGGCACATCCTCTGCCTGGCACTGCGCGAAGCGACACCCTGAACTGGGCAAGCGCAAGAAACAGGATTCCAAGTATCATCTAAAGCATCCAAAGGAAGACCGCCCGAGCCGCCGCAGATGCGCTCGTGTGGTCCAAAAGATTTCCTATGAGTGCAATCGCACAACCCGTGGCAGGCACGCAGGCGCGAACGAAACAGCCCTCCGGCTGGGACCACCTGAAGCACCTCATCCCATACGTCCTCCACTATAAAAAGATGGTGGGACTCGGGCTGCTGTCGCTCACCTTGATGGGCCTGGTGGGCTCGCTGCCGCAATTAATCATCGGCAGCATCATGGATTGCCTCAAAGACTCGCCGCAGCCGCTTTCGACCCTCACCGGCGTTTCGCGCCACATTCTCAATCCGATCTTCTCGTTTTACGCGCCCTTCAGCCGCCACGCGTTGGGCATCTATTGCCTGCTTCTCGTGGGCGCGATGCTGGTCAAAGGATTCCTCTCATTCTGGAGCCGCTGGATCCTCATCGGCATTTCGCGCGAAATCGAGTACGACCTGCGCAACGATCTGTTCGCGCGCTTGCTGCGTTTGGAACCGGAATTTTACGTGCGCAACCGTACGGGAGACTTGATGTCGCGCGCCACCAACGATCTGAACGCAGTGCGCATGGTGCTCGGACCGGGGATCATGTACAGCGCCACCACTCTCGCAACCATGGTGCTGGCTGTGTACTTCATGGCCAAGCTTTCCTTGTCGCTCACGCTGCTGGTGCTGATTCCCCTGCCGTTCGTGGTGGTGTCAGTAAAATTCTTCGGCCAGATCATTCATCGCTTGTCGGAAAAAATTCAAGCCTCGCTCGGCGTGCTTTCCACGCGTGCCCAGGAAAACCTCACCGGAATTCGCGTAATTCGCGCTTACGTGCAGGAAAAGCCGGAAATCGCGGCGTTCGGCGCAGCCAACCGCGACTACGTAAACCAGAACATCAAATTGATAGGTTCCTGGAGCTTATTCTTCCCGGCGCTGTCCGCAATGATCGGCTTCACAGTGGTCATCCTGCTGGGATTCGGTGGCGGCAAAGTCGTTGATGGTCGCGTCTCGCTGGGAACCTTTACCGCGTTTTACGCTTTTCTGATCCAACTCGTTTTCCCGATGATCGCTATCGGCTGGGTCACCAATATCTTTCAACGCGGCGCCGCATCCATGGGACGCCTGCGCTACATTTTGACCGCCGAACCGGGAATCAACGACGCCGCTTGCGACCGCGCCCTGGCGCCCGCCCTTGCGTCGGGTGACGGAAACGGGCACGGTCCGGCTCGCGAAGCTGCTCGCGTGTCGAATACACCAAGCGCATCGACGCCTGCGATTCGCGGAGAGATTGAGTTTCGCGACCTGACCTTTGCCTATCCCAACGTGACTGCCGGCGGCCTCAATCCGCCCGTGCTGCATGACATCAATCTGGAAATCCCCGCCGGTTCGACGCTCGCCATCGTTGGCCCAACCGGGAGCGGCAAATCCACCCTCGCGGCTCTAATCGCGCGTTTGTGGGACGCCCCCGCGGGAACGATCTTTATCGACCGCCGCTCCATCCGCGAATATCCGCTGGAAGAATTGCGCCGCGCCATCGGCTACGTGCCGCAGGATACGTTCCTTTTCAGCGAGACCGTTCGCGAGAACATCGCTTTCGGCGTTGCGGACGCGGCCGAAGAGCGCGTGATGGAAGCCGCGGAAATCGCCAGTATTTCGGGCGAAATTCAGAGTTTCCCGCAGCACTTCGAAACCATGGTCGGCGAGCGCGGCGTCACGCTATCCGGCGGCCAAAAGCAGCGCACTTCGCTGGCGCGCGCCATCCTACGCAGGCCCAAAATCCTGATCCTGGACGATTCGCTTTCCAGCGTGGATACCGATACCGAAGAGCGCATCCTGCGCCGCCTGCGCGACGTGATGAGCCAGCGCACTACGATTTTGATCTCGCACCGCATCTCCACGGTCAAGGACGCCGACCAGATCATCGTGATGCGCGAAGGACGCATCATCGAACGCGGCACGCACGATGAGTTGTTGGCTATCGGCGGATACTACGCCGACTTGCATCAGAAGCAGTTGCTCGAGGAAGAACTGGCCCGCGAATGAGCGATTTTCGCGAAGAAGAGAAGCTCGGAAAGATCTACGACACGCACCTTACGCGCCGGCTGCTGAAGTATCTGTATCCGTACCGCTGGTGGGTGTGGTTTGCCGTGTCCATGGCGCTTGGCGTAGCGGCCATGGAGCTTGTCGGTCCATATCTTTTCCACATCGGCATCGACTGGTACATCATGCCCGGCTTCGCACACACCATTGCCCGAGCGCGTGCGATTTCCGGCCTGTGGTGGGTTGTCGGCACATTCATCGTCTCCATCCTTGCCAGCTTTGGTTTGCAGTATGCACAGGTGCGCATCATGCAATGGGTCGGGCAGGAGATCATGTACGACCTGCGCAAGGAGATCTTCCAGCACCTGCAGCGCCTGCCCCTTAGCTTTTTCGATCGCAATCCGGTGGGCCGGCTGGTTACGCGCGCCACCACCGATGTTGACGCGTTAAATGACCTGTTCGCCTCCGGCGTCGCGGCCATGCTCAACGATTTCGTGATGCTTTTTGGTCTCGCCACGTGGCTTTTCTATCTGAATCACAGGCTCGCCCTGGCCGCGCTGTCGCCGCTGCCGTTCATGATTCTGCTCACCTACTTTTTCCGCACCTACGTGCGCGACGCCAACCGCCGCATCCGCACGGCCATCGCGAGGATCAACTCGTATTTGCAGGAACACGTCAGCGGCATGAGCGTGGTGCAGCTTTTCAACCGCGAGGCGAAATCGCGCGCGCAGTTCGCCGAACTGAACGAGATCCACATGGAGGCTTACAAGGACGCTATCGACGCCTTCTCCTTCTTCTACCCGGCCGTCGAATTTCTCAGCATGGGCGGCATCGCGCTGCTCTACTGGGTTGGCGGCGTGCGCGAAATTGCCGGCACGGTCGAGATCGGCTTTCTTTTTTCCTTCATGGTGTACGCGCAGCGCTTCTTCCGCCCGATCCAGGACCTGAGCGAAAAATTTAACATCCTGCAAACGGCCATGGCTGCATCCGAGCGCGTTTTTAAATTGCTCGACGAGCCCATCACAATTTTCTCGGCCGAGCACACCACTGCTCTGCCCAGCCCTCGCGGCGAAATCGAATTTCGCAATGTCTGGTTCGCCTATAACGGCGGCGCGAATCCGAAAGACGATGAATGGGTGTTGCGCGACGTTTCCTTCCGCGTCGAACCCGGACAAACATTGGCTATCGTAGGGCACACCGGCGCGGGCAAGACCACCATCATTCAATTGCTGTTGCGCTTTTACGACATTCAGCGCGGCCAGATTCTGCTCGATGGCGTGGACATTCGTGACATGGACCTGCACGACCTGCGCCGCTTATTCGGCATCGTGCTGCAGGATCCGTTTTTGTTTACCGGCACGCTTGAGTCGAATGTAAAGCTCGGCACCGAATCGATCGGCCGCACCGCGGTCGAAGAATCGCTCCGCGAAGTCGGGCTCGGATCGTTCTTGGCTTCTCTGCCGAAGGGTGTGGAAACGGCCATCACCGAGCGCGGCGCAACGCTTTCGGTCGGCCAGCGCCAACTTGTGAGCTTCGCTCGGGCGCTCGCGCACAATCCTAAATTCCTGATCCTCGACGAAGCTACTTCGAGCGTCGACACCAAAACCGAGATGATGATTCGCGAAGCGCTCGACCGGCTGATCGAAGGACGCACCGCGGTCATCATCGCGCATCGCCTGAGCACCATTCAGCACGCGCATCGCATTCTCGTGTTCCACAAGGGCCGCCTGCGCGAGCAGGGTTCGCATCAAGAATTGCTGGCCTTGCGCGGAATCTACTACCGGCTGTATCAATTGCAGTACAAAGAACAGGAAGTCGCGCTGCCGATCGGCGGCGGCGACCACGGTTATTCGCAGCGCCTGCCCGCCGATGACTGACGTGCCTGCGCTTTTCCCCGCAGCAAATTCCGCTTCCCTTTTCGACATTCCCGTTCTCAAATCATGAACACTCCTAAAATTCTGCTTTCCGCGGGCGAAGCCTCGAGCGACATGTACGCCGCTCGCCTCGCCAAGGCGCTTCGCGAGCGCACCGGTGCGGAATTTTTCGGCATGGGCGGCCCGCGCATGGCCGAAGCAGGAGTGGAACTGATTGCCGATTATCATGAAGTCGCCGTCGTCGGCATTGCCGAGGTGCTGCACAAGATTCCCACGGTGATCAAAGTGCAGAATCGTCTCGCCCGCGAAGCGAAAAAGAGGGGAGCCAATCTCGCCATTCTGGTCGACTCGCCGGGCACGCATCTGGGCGTGGCGCGGCGGCTGAAAAACCACGGCATTCCCGTCGGCTATTTCATTGGCCCGCAAGTCTGGGCCTGGCGCCCGGGCCGCGTGCGCGTAGTAAAACGGCTAGTGAAACGCATCGTAGTCATTTTCCCGTTCGAAGAAAAAATCTATCGCGACGCGAGCGTTCCGGTGAATTTCGTTGGCCACCCGTTAGTCGACGTCGTGCACGCAACTGCCTCACGCGAAGAATTCTCGAAAAAGCACGGCCTCGATCCCTCTCGCCCCATCGTCACCCTATTGCCTGGCAGCCGCCGCGGCGAGATCGCGCGACATTACGCCACCGTGATCGAAGCGTGCGAACGCCTGCATCGTTCCCTGCCGGACCGCCGCATCCAATTCGTCCACGCCGTAGCGCCGAATCTGAATCCCGAAATGCTCGACGCCACCGCCAAACCCGCAATCGAGATCAAGCGCGTCGAAGGCGATACCTACAACGCGCTCGCTGTCGCGGATTGCGCCGTCGTAGCCAGCGGAACGGCCACCGTGGAAGCCGCGCTGCTCGGCACGCCGATGGTCGTCATCTACCGTGTCTCCCCCATTACCGCCGGCATTCTGCGCCACATGATCCGCACGCCCTTTATTGGCATGGTCAATCTGATCGCCGGCCGTCAGGTGGCTCCTGAGCTGATTCAGGACGCCTTCACGCCGCAAGCGGTGGAGGCTGAATTGCGTCGCCTACTCGAATCGGACAAAGCCTGCGCCGAAGCGAAGACCGGCCTGGCCGAAGTGCGTGCAAAAATGGGGCCGGGCGGCGCCATTGAACGCGCAGCGGATATTTTCGCAGGGATGTTGTAAGCTTTTTGCTCCGGGCAACTGGGGACGCCTGCACCGTATCTTAGTAAGGCGGTCTTCTTCGAGAGAGGTTTCCTTTTGCTCAAGCCCTATCGATTCCTGTCCATTCTCGCGATCAGCCTTTGTGCTGCGCTTTCCGCTTCGGCGCAGGGTCACCGCTATTCGTTCCGCGCCACGAATTACAATGTCGAGGCCATTCTCCATCCGGAAAATCAGACCATCTCCGCCTTGGTAAAAGTGGACTTCGTCGCCAGCGAGGTTGCCAAGACCGTCCTGGTCGAGCTTCATCCGGACCTGCACGTAAATTCCATCAAATCCGGCAACCAGACACTCAATTTCGAGCGCGACAATAACTCGCCTTTATATTTGAGCGTGGGCCTGAACAGCGCTTCGACCCCCGGCACGAAAGTGACGCTGACTTTTGATTACAGCGGCCCGATTTCGAGCGATCAGGATAGTCCCACGCGCGGCGTGCGCTTCGCTTCGGTCGATAAAACTTCGGCGTACCTGCTGCTGCCTGCGCGCTGGTTCCCTCTGACGAACTATCCCTCGAACCGCTACACCGGGACCTTCAAAATCATCGTGCCGGATTCCATGGCCGTTGCCGGTACGGGTAAGGCGGACGCGCCCACTATGATGCCGGCCATTGCAAAGGGCATGCCCGGGCAAGCCGCCTATACCTTCCATTGTGATTCCCCCGCTGACGTCGGCTCGTTCGTTGCCGGGAGCTTGCAACTAACGCCGGTGCAGAGCGAAGGCTACCAATTCGCTGTGTATACTTCGCCCGCCCAGGCCTCCACGGCAGCGCCCTATGGAAATTCGCTGGCGAAGATCATGAGCTATTTTTCCGACACCTTCGGCCAGCTCGAGAATGGTACCAGCCTGACCATCGCGCAGATGCCCAACGGCTCGCTGAATGGCTACTCCGCGCCGGGATTGCTGCTGATAAGCGAGCGTCAATGGAGCGCCAAGCCGAACGAGAGATTGCTCTCTCAGCTTGCCGCCGGCCAATGGTGGGGCAATCGCGTGGAGCCGGAAACGTTCGCCGATGCCTGGCTGAGCGATGGGTTGTCGCGCTATGCCGAGGCCATGTACGCCGAGCAGTCTGACGGAGTGGCCGGATTACACAAAGCGCTCGATGATTTTGCCGTGGGCGCGCTGATGTACGAAGGCAGCACGCCCGTCGCGCAGGCGCAGCGACTGGGCCCTTATTCCGACCAGTACGAATCCATCGTCGGGGACAAGGGCGCCATGGTCTTTCACATGCTCCGCACTGAATTAGGCGACGATAATTTCACTTCTCTGCTGCGTGATTTTTACAAGCAGCATGACGGCAAGACGGCCACACTCGACGATTTCGAGAAGTTGACCGCTACGAAAGTTCCGCCTCCCAAGCCCGATGAGCCCGCGTTCAATTTGCTCTCGTTTTACTCGCAATGGCTGAATTCCACGGGCGTGCCCGAATTCACCGTCGACTACATTGTTTACCGCACCCCTCGCGGATTCCGCATCGTGGGCAAAGTGCACCAGGGCCTCGATACTTTCCGCATGCCGGTGGACATTAAGGTCGACACCGAGGGGAATCCCGAAAACAAGAAGGTGCTGGTCACCGGTACTACTTCTTCCTTTGTGATTGAGACTTTCGGGAGGCCGAAACCGAATGGGATCAGTATCGATCCCAGCAATGACCTGCTGAAATCCAGTCCGTTCTTGCGGACACGCGCTGCGGTCGGTCGCGGCGAATCTCTGGCGCAACTTGGCAAATATTTCGAAGCGATCCAGGAATACCAGAAAGCGCTCGACGTTCAACCTACTTATTCGCTGGCCCACTTCCGCATGGGCGAGGCCATGTTCTACCAGAAGAATTATCAGGCCGCCGCGAATGCTTTCCGCTCCGCGCTGGGCGGCGATGGGAATCCCAAGTGGACGGAAGTCTGGGGCCACATTTACATCGGCAAGATCTACGATCTGCTGGGACAGCGCGAACGCGCCGTAAATGAATACAGCCTGGCGCAGCACACGCGGGACAACACTGCCGGTGCCCAGGCAGAAGCCGGTCGCTGGCTCAAGCAAGCCTACACCGGCGACAATTCTTTTCCTGCCGGCGCCGCAACGGCATCCGTTACGGCACCACCGCCGCCCCCCGCGAGCACAGAGTCGGACACCAAGCCCGTTCTGAAGCGCCGCAGTGATAACTAGTCGTGCACGACAACGCCCGACTCTTGCTGCGATTTCAGAGCTTCCTCTGCTTTGCGATTTGCTATTCCGAAAGCAAAATTCTTAGATCGCGCAAGTTGTTTCCGGTCGGGCCGGTGACGATGGCGTCGCCGAAATGCGCGAAGAAATTGTAGGCGTCACTGCGCGCAAAAAATTCCTCGGGTGCCATATTTGCAGCCACCGCGCGTGAAAGAGTTTTTCCATCCGCCGCTGCGCCAGCCGCGGCGCTATTGCCATCTATGCCGTCGGTGCCCGCGCTCAATAAAGCTATCGGCTTGCCCGCAATTTTCGGCACACAGGCCAGCACGAAGGCGGAATTGCGTCCGCCGACTCCGTTGCCGGTGACGGGACTGCTCAGTTCTCCGCCGGCAAGCACGGCCACGCGCCTTCCGGGATTTTCCCGTTTTTGCGATTCAAGCAGTGCCAGCAAATGGCTGGCCGCTTTCTCGATCGGCCAGTTGTTGGTGGTGTTGTCACAGACACAGAGGTAACCCTCCGATTCGCAGGCCTGGTGCGCCGCATGCAGCAGTTCGTGTTCGCCCAGAATTTTCGCAAAGTGCGCCCGCGCGAACGCGGGATGATCGGCCTTCGGCGTTTCCGGTAGCGAATCCCCTTCAAATGCTCCGCGTAACAGTGCCGAACATTTTCCCATCAATCCATATTCGCGGGCGATTCGCCGGGCATCCTCCACGGTAGAGGGATCCGGCAAGGTCGGACCCGACGCGAGCGCCGATTCTTCGCCGGGCGGCACATCGCTTACAGCCAGCGTGATTTTCATCGCTTCGGGCGCGGCGGTTGCGAGACGCCCGCCCTTGGTCGCGGAGAGATGCTTGCGAATCACGTTGATCTGTTCAATGGACGCGCCGCAGGTGACCAGCGCCGAATGCAAGGCGCGAAAATCAGAGAGAGTCCATCTGGAATCGAGCGGTTTTTCGACCAGCGACGAGCCTCCGCCGGAAATCAAAAAGAAAATCAGTGAATCTTTGTCGCAACGGGCCAGCCGGTCAAGAATCGCCCGCCCCGCGGCGAAGCTGCCTTCATTCGGCGTGGGGTGCCCGCCGGCAAACGTCTTCCACCGCTGCAATCGCTGCGGACGCTCGGTAGGAGAAACCAGAATGCCGTCAAGCCGGTAATCGGCGGTGAGCACCTCGCCGAGGCCTTCAGCCATGGCCACCGACGCTTTGCCAAAGGCGATGGCCGCGATTTCGCGGTAGTTGGTCAGATCGACTTCAGCACCGCACGGATAGACGCAGCTTCCGCTTCGTGCCAGCGCCCGCTGCACGGCGCTGCCTACGTCGATCGCGGCCAGCGTGGCCCGAAAAATCCGCTGCGCCGCCTCTTTAGACATGAATGACTTCCGGATTCAGCGCATTCATCGGGCGCTTCCCCGCGAAAAGTGCTGCCACGTTTTCCGCGGCCATCACCGCCATTTTCGTGCGGGTCTCAACCGACGCGCTACCCACATGCGGCGTGAGCACTACATTTTTCAGCGGCAGCAGCCCGGGATGGACCTTCGGCTCGTGTTCATACACATCGAGCCCGGCGCCGGCAATCTGCCCCGCCTTCAGCGCCTCAACAAGCGCGGCCTCATCCACAACCGGCCCGCGCGTGGTGTTGATGAGATACGCCGTGCGCTTCATTTTCGAAAAGCTCGCGGTGTTTATTAGATGTCTTGTCTCGGACAGCAGCGGCACATGCAGCGAGACAAAATCCGATTCGGCCAGCAGGCGGTCCATCGAAACTAATTCCGCTCGCAATGCGTTCTCCACTTCCGTTGGTGCGCGACGGCGGCTTGCATAAAACACGCGCATGTCGAAACCTAGCGCCCGCCGCGCCATGCGCTGGCCGATGCGCCCGAATCCGATGATGCCCAGCGTTTTCCCATGCACGTCACCGCCAACAAGCTGATCGAGATCCCATCCGTTCCACGTGCCGAAGCGCACCCACGCATCGCCTTCGACCACGCGCCGCGCCACAGCCATCAGCAGCGCCCAAGACAGATCGGCGGTGGTATCGTCCAGCACGCCAGGAGTGTTCGTAACTACTATCCCGCGTCGCATGCAAGCCGCTACATCGATGTGGTCGTAACCCACCGACACCGTCGCCACAATCCTCAGTTTCGGCGCCGCCGCAAGCAGTTCTTCATCCACGCGCTCGGTGATCACGCAAACGAGCGCTTCGCAATCCGCCGCGCGCTTCAGCAGCTCCGCGCGCGGAATTCCACCCGGCTGCGTCCAATAATCTGTCTCGAAATGCACATCGAGTATCTCTCGCGCCTCGGGGAAAAGCGCCCGAGTGGCAAACGCCTTGGGCTTCGCCAATTTTCACCTCGCAAAATTTCTGCACGTCGAAAATAGCATGAAACATCAGGCGGAAAGGCCGCGGGTCACAGAAGCGGATCGCTGTCGTGTTGTCTGGCTGGTTCGTTATCACTAGCCACTAGCCCACTAGCCACTCGTCACTTGCCTTGCTACAATCCGCGGCAACAGTAGAGATATAGCGGCATCCCTTGTTGTGGAGGTCACATGAAATCGCTGCGATGGTTGCCGTTGCTGGCAGCCGCGGCCCTCTTGCTGCTGACGACTCCGCTTCTTGCCCATCATGGCGCCGCCGACTACGACCGCGATCAATTGCTCACCATCAAAGGCACGGTTGTTGACTACGAATTGATCAATCCGCACACGGTGATTGTGGTGCGCGGCGGCCCGGAAGGAAAAGACCCAACCGAATGGCGCGTGGAAAGCGTTTCGCTGAACATGATGGTGCGCGTCGGCTGGAAACGTGATTCGCTGAAGCCGGGAGACGTGGTTAGCGTCACCGGCCATCCCGGAAAGGGTGGCAAACGGATGATGTTGCTGGTGAAAGCCGTGCTGCCGGATGGCCACGAGCTCAGCGCGCCTTACGAGTGAGCTATGTCGAGCTACCATTCACGCGTCATCCCAAGCGAAGTACTGATCGACCCAGCTACGGTCCCTCGGCGAAGTCGAGCGGCCTGCATTTTCCTTTTTTCGCTCGCGCTCATCGCCAGTCCGGCCTTGCGCGCGCAGTCGCCCACGCAGCAGCCAACCACAACAAAATCGAATGCCGCCGCGCAACCCAGCATCTTCGGCGTATGGTTCATGCGCGGCAACATGGTTCCCGGCATCGTTCCTCCCCCGCAAGCGCCTATGCTTCCGGCCACCGCCGAAAAATTCAAAACCAATACACGTGACAATGATCCCGAGCTGCACTGCTTTCCACCGGGCGTGCCGCGCGTGTGGGTGCTGCCGGCGCCCTTTGAGATCATGCAGCTTTCCGACCGCGTGCTCATTTATTACGAATTCCAGCACCTTTTGCGGCAGGTTCACATGAACCGCTCGGAGCACCCCGCCGACCTGATCCCCACCTGGATGGGCGATTCGAACGGCAAATGGGAAGGTGACACGCTGGTCATCGACTCAGTCGGCTTCAATGACAAGACGCGCCTCGATGTTATCGGACTGCCGCATTCCGACGCGCTGCACGTTACCGAGCGCCTGCGATTGGCCAGCCCCAACGAGCTTCAGCTCGACGTGACCATCGACGACCCGAAAGACTATTCCGCGCCGATGACCGCGCATCGCATATACGACCGCAAGCCCGGGTGGGAGATTGGCGAATGGGTCTGCGAAGAAAACAACACCTTTGTCACCACGCCGCTGAGCACGACGAAGTAGCCTTAATGATCCTTGATTTCCCGCGCTATTTGCTTCGGAAGCAATCGACCGCATGGTCGTCGACCATGCCCACGGCCTGCATGAAGGCGTAGCAAATGGTGGTGCCCACAAAGCGAAACCCGCGTTTTTTCAAATCTTTGCTCATTGCGTCCGATTCAGGCGTGCGTGTTACAAACTCGCCGGTGCGCTGCGCGTTCGCTTTCTTCGGCGCAAATTGCCAGATGTAACGGTCGAAGCTGCCGAATTCTTTCTTCACGGCGAGAAACGCCTGTGCGTTTGATACCGCCGCGGAAATCTTCAAGCGGTTGCGCACGATGCCCGCATCTTTCAGCAATGCTCTCGTCTTTTTGCCGTCGTAGCGAGCGATTTTCGCAGCGTTGAAACGATCAAATGCGCGCCGGTAATTCTGGCGTTTCTTGAGAATCGTCTCCCAGCTCAGCCCGGCCTGCGCTCCTTCCAGGATCAGAAACTCGAATAGCTTTTCATCGTTGTGAACGGGCACACCCCATTCCGTGTCGTGGTATTCGATCATTTCCGGGCTTTTCGCCCAGTGGCATCGAACCACTTTGTCCGTGGAAGCCGGTTTCACGGGAGAGAATTCTCTTTCGCGCGGTTCGGGCGGCTCAGGCATTCCGGGCACAGACAATCCGCGAATTTTGATCGCAAGTCAGCCAGAACAGCAGTGTCGAGCTTTAGCGCATCGCACCAGCAGGGCCCATGAGGCGCCCCACAGGAGAAGGAGACGCCGCAAGCCTCACAAACCTTGCGGCATGGGCTTCCGTTCGAATGGACTCGGCCCGTCCGGGTGTCGCTCACGCAACCTTCGCCATCAGGCGCCATCGGTTTTTCTTGCGGGAATGCGCCTAGGAAGAAATGTGGCGCTCGAGAATCTTGACGATCTGTTCCTTGGGCACCGCGCCAACGATCTGATCGGCTACCTGTCCGCCCTTGAACACCAGCAGCGTAGGAATGCCGCGAATATTGAACTTGCCGGCGGCGTTCATGTTCTCGTCGACATTGAGCTTGAGGACCTTCAGCTTGCCTGCATGCTCCTTGGCGATTTCTTCCACCGTGGGAGAAAGCATATGGCACGGACGGCACCAGTCGGCCCAGAAATCCACCATTACCGGCTGTGTCTTACTTGCTTCAATTACGTCGGTTTGAAAGTTCGCGTCGCTCACCGCTTGAACGTTATCTGCCATGTTTTCCTCATCGAGCCTGTGCCCATGATGCGCGCCCAAGCCCTACCGTTATCTGTAATTAGATGTTCTTGCCGCGCGTGGGATTCGGGAGCGTTTCGCGGCCTCATACAACGTGGCGTACGAAGCAGCCGAAGCCCTCCAGGAAAAATCCTTCGCCATTCCCTTCAACTGCAGCGCCCGCCACGAATCCGGATCGCGAAACGTTTGAAGCGCCGTGCGCATGCACTCAAGAAGTGCGGGCCCATTGTACTCTTCAAACTTGAATCCCGTTCCCTGTCTCGTTATGGGATCGAATTCTTGCACCGAGTCGTCCAATCCACCAGTGGCTCGGACAATCGGCGGCGTGCCATACCGCAGGCTGTACATCTGGTTTAGCCCGCTGGGTTCGTAGCGCGACGGCATCAAAAACATGTCCGCGCCCGCTTCGATCTTATGCGCTACCACATTATCGTAACCGATTTTCACCGCGACGCGCCCCGAATATCTCGAAGCGAGCATGGCGAACAACGATTCATATTGAGGTTCGCCGGCGCCCAGGGCCACCAGCGCCAGGTCCTCCTTCATAAGTTCGTCGGCTACCGCGGCGATCAGGTCGAATCCCTTTTGGCTCACGAAACGCGAAACGATTCCAACCAACGGGCGCCCGACATTTTCCTCGGGCAATCCGAACACATGCAGCAAATCCTGCTTGCAGGCTTTCTTGGCTTCCAGATTGTGCAGCGAATAATTCTGCGCGATGAATCGGTCCGCTTCGGGGCTCCATTGCGAATAATCGACGCCATTTAAAATGCCGATCAACCGGTCCGCACGGCTCTGCACCACGCCCTCGAGACCCCAGCCATATTCGGGCGTCTGAATTTCCTTGGCTTACTTGCGGCTCACAGTGGTCAATTAATCGGCAAAGAGCAACCCGCCTTTT